>JAPOON010000075.1 GCA_026713405.1 Gammaproteobacteria bacterium | reverse complement strand
CGGTCGCGTAATCGGGATTCGTTCAATTCGGATCCGGTGGGGCACCGGTTCGAGGGCCTGGCACGTAATCGAAAATGAACGTGATGCGGTCTTCGTTGCCGCTGTTCAGCACGCTGTGGCGTTTCTGGTTATTGATCTCGTAGGCGTTGCCGACCTGCAGCCGGTGCGGGCGCCCTTCGATCATGAAGCGCACCTTGTTGTTGGTGGTGATCGGCACATGGATGCGGTGGGCCCTGCGGAACGAGACGTGATGGTCGGTGTGCGGCGTGATGGCCTTGCCCGCTTTCAGTTTCGCCGCCATGGCGCGAATGATGGTGCCGCCCGTCGGGTAGAAACGGCCGATGATGTCGTGCATCAGCGGCACGGCGAGGTACGCCAGCCGCCCCCAGCCGGCGCCCTTGACCAGGTCGATACTCGGCCACCTGTCGCGGTCGCAGAAGATCAGGATCACCGACTCGGTGTCGTAGTGGACGTCCTCGTATTTCTTCTGGCGTATTTCTTCCTCGCGCCAGACAGGCTCGTCCAGATCGACCACGGCATCGGCCAGGGCCGCGGAATCCACGCGTCCGAGATCCCTGATTGGCGCCCCTATGTCCATACCATCGAATCCGCCAAGGCAATCGAGCCCTTACCCGGTGTGACCCTCTCACGAATTGTGTCAGACCCCGGGGTTTTACAATGGCATCCTCAAGAAGGCACTGACGACCGACCGCCACTTTCGGCAAGCCGGGTTCGAGCCGGTGCCCACAGAGGTCGGGCTAGCGCCCTATACGGGCGGATGACCGCCGGCCGCCGGTATCTCTAGTATCCTTGGCGAGCACTTGTCAGACGGGTGGCCAGAATCCATGAGTACTGACCTCGGCGAAATACTCAAACGGAAGCCATTGAACAAGTGGGGCCTGTTCTGGCTGGTCACGGCGCCGATATCGGCCGTCATGCTCATTGCCATGTCCAACGAGGACACGTCCGGTGGCCCGGGCGTTTCCTCCATGATCCAGCTTTCCGTCCGCTGCGCCGTGCCCTGGCTGTACATCGCCTTCGCCGCCTCCTCCATACAGGTGCTGTTCCCGGGTGCGCTCAGCCGCTGGCTGCTGCGCAACCGCAAGTACTTCGGCATGTGTTTCGCCGCCGCCATGGCCTGGCAGGGGTTCTTCATTCTCTGGATGGTCACCGTCCATACCGACTACTACGTCAACGAGGTGTATGTACTGCGCGATGCCATCGAGGGCGTGGGCGGCTACGCGTTCCTGCTCGCCATGACCGTGACGTCATTCCCCAGGGGCCGCAGATTGCTGAATCTCCGCCAGTGGCGGCTGCTGCACCTGAGCGGCATCTACTTCCTCTGGGCGTATGCGTTCAGCGTCTATTGGTGGTCGCTGTTCTACTACTCGAACCCCGTCGTACTCGACTACATCTACTACTGCGCCGGCCTCGCCGCCTGGGTGTTACGCGCTGCCGCCTGGAACAAAAAGCGGGCAAGGGCCGCCGCCAGGGACTCCGGGCAATCCGCCGTACACCCGCTGGCCCGCTTCGCCGGCAGCGCACTGGTTGGCGCCGGGCTCGTCGCCGCAGCCACGGGCTCCGCCTGGCGCGGCACCGCCGAGCAGTATCTGTACGGCTACGCGCTCACCGAAGCACCCGAACTCTATCTGCCGTACTGGCCTTTCGAGCCCTTCCTGTCCCTCGGCGTCATCATGCTGGGGGTGTACGTGTTGCGCTCCGGCGCCCGCGCGGCGCCCGGTCGGGCCGTGCCGGCCGGTTAGTGCCGTCTCTTCGCATGCGAGAAGGGAAACGATGAACCCGCGGGACCGCGAGTTGGGCATGAACGCGGCCATAACCCGCCGCGACTTCCTGAACGGCGTCGGCCTTGCCATCGGTGCGGCCGCGTTGCCGCACGCCGCATACGCGGGCGACATCGCCGCCCAGGACATCGCCGGCTATTATCCCCCGGCGCTGATGGGGTTACGGGGCTCGCACCCGGGCTCCTTCGAAATCGCCCATGCCCTGCGCGACGGCGCGCAGTGGGCCGGCGAGGCCACGGGGGAAAAATACGACCTGGTCGTCGTCGGTGGCGGCATCAGCGGGCTCTCCGCCGCTTACTTCTACCGCCAGGCCATGGGCCCTTCCGCAAGAATCCTCGTCCTGGACAACCACGACGACTTCGGCGGCCACGCCAAGCGCAACGAGTTCACCATCGACGGCCGCCTGATCATCGGCTACGGCGGTACCATGCACATCGAGTCGCCGTCCGGCTATCCCCCGGTCGCCAAACGGCTCATCGGCGAACTCGGCATCGAGCCGAAGCGGTTCTACACCGCCTACGACCAGGACCTGTACGCATCCCACGGCCTCTCGCGCGGAACCTTTTTCGACGGGTCCGTGTTCGGATCCGATCACCTCGCCATGGGAAGCCTGGGCGATCCGAAGGTGCTGGAGGGCGTACCGCTATCAACAAGGGGCAAGGCCGACATCGCCCGCCTGTACGCCGATGAACGCCACTACCTCGGGGACATCGCGCCAGAAGCCATGATCGGCTACCTGGCCCGCACGGATTATCGAACCTACCTGAAGGACAAGGCCGGGATCGGGGACGAAGCCTTGCAGGCGATCGACACGCTGCCCCATGGCGTATGGAACATCGGCATCGCCGCGCTGCCGGCGAGGCCACGGGGGAAAAATACGACCTGGTCGTCGTCGGTGGCGGCATCAGCGGGCTCTCCGCCGCTTACTTCTACCGCCAGGCCATGGGCCCTTCCGCAAGAATCCTCGTCCT
>JAPOON010000074.1 GCA_026713405.1 Gammaproteobacteria bacterium | reverse complement strand
CACCCGCTCGCCCCCCGAACGCACTTCGTCGCTCTCCACCGCCGCGAAGCGGTATTGCTGCGCATAGGCATTGGCGACGCCCACAAGCACCGCCGCCCCGCAGAACAGCGAGAAGCTCCCGCCGGCCAGCGCCACGATAGCGCAAAGCGCGCCGGCGCAGCCGATACCCGCACCACAGGCGAAGCCGCGCGCGCGGCCGATGCGGGACATCGTCCAGGACGCCAGCAGCGTGGCGAGTGCGGTTCCGACAACGAGCATGGACATGGGCAACGTGGCGAGCGCCGGCGCCGGGGCCAGGTCGCGGCCGACGATGCCGCCCAGGGTGATGAGTGCTGCGCTGCCGGTCACCGCAATCGCCTGCGCGAAGGCAAGGATTACGATGTTGGTGGTGGGAAGTTGGGATCGGATACGTCGGGTTCCCGCCAGCCCGGCCACAGTTTAGCGCGATCGGGCGCTTGCTCCTCAATCGGTGCGGTCAGGGCCTGGGCGGGCTTGCCTCGTCCCCGGCGGCTTCGCTCTCCAGCCGGGTCATGGCCTCGGCGGTGCTGAAGAACAGCCGGCCCGTCAGTTCGGCGATCAGCCTGGAACGCTCCAGTTGGTCGAGGACCGAGTGCTTGACGTCGGAAAGGTGCAGCTTGATGCCCTGCTCATTCAGCGTGTCGTTCAGCCGGGCCAGCATCTCGACGCCGCTCACATCGATGACATTGATCGCGCTGCACACCAGCACTACCTGGTCGGTGGCCGGCCGGCGGCTGATGATCCGGAGTATCCGGGTCTCGATGTTGTTGGCGTTGGCGAAAAAGATGTTCTCGTCCACGCGGACGGCGGCGATGTGCTCGCGGGTTTCCGCATCGTGCCGGCGCACCGCGCGGAAGCTGTCGGACTCGCCGACGCGCCCCACCAGGGTGACCTGGGCGCGGCTGGAGCGGCGCACGAAAAACGCGATTGAAAGCAGCACCCCGGCGATCAGCCCCCCCTCCACGCCGAAGGCGAGCACGGTGACGAAGGTGACCAGTTCCGTCACCCCGTCTTCCCGATAGAAGCGCCAGTGCCGGTAGACGGAACCGAAATCGATCAGGCCCACCACGGATATGATCACGATCGCGGCGAGCGTAGCCTGCGGCAGGTCCTTGAACAGTGGCGTGGCGACCATCAGCACCGCCAGTATCACCAGAACGCAGGTCAGCGAACTGACCGGTGTGCGGGCGCCGGCCTGGTAGTTGACGCTGCTGCCGGAAAAGCTGCCGGCAACCGGTGTGGCTCCGGAGAACCCGGCGGTCAGGTTGGCCACACCGAGCGCCAGCAACTCCTGGGGGTTGTCCAACCGGATGCGCTCACGCACCGCCAGGGAAGAGCCGATGGTGTAGCTTTCCACGTAGACCACCGCTGCGATCATGGCCGCGGACGGCATGACCTGCAGCCACATCAGCGGATCCAGCGGAGGCAGCGTGAATTCCGGCAGGCCACCGGGAACATGGCCGGCCGTGGCGACGCCGAAGGTCAGATCGAGATCGAACAGCGCCACCACCAGGGTGGTGAACAACAGCACCACCAGGGGCCCGGCCCTGGAAATCGCCGCCGAGCCCTCCAGCGCCGGCCAGATGCGCGCGCCGAGCCGGTCGCCGTATCGCCGCGCTCCCCAGATTAGCGCAAGGCTCGCGACGGCTATCGACAGGGTGGCCGGATTGAGTGACCCGATGTTCTTTATCAGGCCCCAGAGCGCGGCGATGGGGATGGCGTCCTCTTCCTTGTTAATGCCGGTAAAGCCGTTCAACTGGCTCAGAATGATGAGCACCGCCGCGGCATTGATGAAGCCGGTGATCACCGGGTAGCTCAACAGGTGCACGATGCCGCCCATCTGGGTCACCCGCAGCACCAGCAGGAAAATGCCCGCCTCGATGCAGATCACCGTGGTCACGGCCATGTGCCCGCCTTCGAAATCGGGTACATGCTGGCCGATGGCGGCCGCCACCATCAGCGCCGCCACCGCCACCGGCCCCACCACCAGGTGGCGAGAAGAGCCGAGGACCGTATAGGCCAGCATCGGCAGCAGGCAGGCGTACAACCCGGCCTGGGGAGGCAGCCCGGCCAGAAAGGCATAGGCCATCGACTTGGGTACGGAGATCACCGCAACCACCAGCCCGGCCACCAGGTCGTGATTGAGGTCGGCGGGGCGATAGCGCGCCAGCACGCCGATGATCGGCACGTAGCCGCGCCAGCCGCTATCGAGCGGGGGCGGGTTCGGCCCGGACGGGGCGGATTGCGGTTCCAGTTGCTCCATGGTGCGGATTGTACCTGCCCCGCATCCCGGGCACGGCTACCGGGCTCGCGGAGGCACCGCGCCTCCGGCGTCAGGCGCTACAAGGGACCGTCAATGGGGAACAAAACCGGAGCAGCGCCCGTTCCAGGCGCGGTTACCCCGCAGCGGCTTTCCAGTTGCCGGTCGTCCCGCGGAACCCCCGGATTCAACTTGGCAGTTCCAGCGCCGGGAACCCGGCGCGCCGGGGCTCTGACGCGGCGCGCCAAACTGCGGAGAACAACGCTGGGTCTCGGGAAAGAGTTCGTCTGCGGCGCTTCCCTTTCGGCGCGTTAGAGCTCGCCCCCGACCTTCAGGCCGCGCCGACGATGCACACCGCCGCGACGTTCTGGTTCGGTGCTCCGCCGAGATTGTGTGTCAGGCCGATGCTCGGGTTGGGAAGCTGACGCTCTTCCGCGCGGCCCTGCAGTTGCAGGTACATCTCGTAGAGCATGCGGATTCCGGACGCGCCGATGGGGTGGCCGAAGCACTTGAGGCCGCCGTCGATCTGGCAGGGAATCGCGCCGTCGGCGTCATAGAAGCCGTCCATTACATCCTTGAGAGCGCCGCCCTCCGGGGAAAGCTGCAGGTCTTCCGTGGTGACGAACTCGGTAATGGAAAAGCAGTCGTGGCATTCGAACATGCTCACCTCTTCGCGCGGGTTGCGGATGCCCGCTTCCGCATAGGCCTTGGTGGCGGCGATGCGCGTGGTGTGGAAATAGCTGCCGTCCCAGGAACTGTGCCCCGCTTCCGAGCCGTTGGAGAGGGAGAGCTGCAGCGCCTTGATGGTGACGATGTTGTCCTTGCCCAGCCGGCGCGCGATCTCGGGCGTAGTGACGATGGCGGCCGCGGCGCCGTCGCTGACGCCGCAGCAGTCAAAGAGACCGAGCGGCTCGGCGATCATGGGCGCATTGATCGCGTCATCCTCCGTGATCGCCCGCTGCAGGTGTGCCTTGGGATTT
>JAPOON010000073.1 GCA_026713405.1 Gammaproteobacteria bacterium | reverse complement strand
GCGGGTGACTCCTCTGCACCTCATCATGCGCTACCCGGGCGCCGGCGAGGCCGGCGCGCCGCTGCACCGGCTCGGCTCCGACCAGTGGGAAAGGGCCAAGCGCCGCGCGGCCGCCAAGGCCGTCGACGTGGCCGCCGAACTGCTGAATATCCACGCCCGCAGGGCCGCCAGGGAAGCGGTTCCCCTGGCATTCGATGCCGCCGAGTACGCCCGCTTCGCGAGCCGGTTCCCCTTCGAACTGACCGAGGACCAGGCCAAGGCCATCGATGCCGTGATCGAGGACCTGGCCTCCGAGAAGGCCACCGACCGGCTGGTGTGCGGCGATGTGGGGTTCGGTAAAACCGAGGTTGCCATGCGCGCCGCCTTCGCCACCGTGCTCGCCGGCAAGCAGGTGGTGGTGCTGGTGCCGACGACGCTGCTTGCCCAGCAGCACCACGACACCTTCACCGACCGGTTCGCCGACTGGCCGGTGCAGATCGAGGCTGTCTCCCGGCTACGCACCGACGCCGAGACGACGGCCATTCGCGAGCGCATGCAGAACGGCCGCCTCGACATCCTTATCGGCACCCACAAGCTGCTCGGCCCCTCCTTCCGGTTCGACGATCTCGGGCTGGTCGTCATCGACGAGGAACACCGCTTCGGGGTCCGCCAGAAGGAACGGCTCAAGGCGTTGCGCGCCGAAGTGGATGTGATCACCCTGACCGCGACGCCCATTCCCCGCACGTTGAACATGGCCATGAGCGGCATAAGGGATCTCTCCATCATCGCGACGCCGCCCGCCCGGCGCCTGTCGATCAAGACGTTCATCCAGCAGAAGCGCAACCACATCGTTCGCGAGGCGATCAACCGGGAATTGATGCGCGGCGGTCAGGTTTTCTACGTCCACAACGAGGTCCGCAGCATAGAACGGGCTGCCGAGCAGGTCTCCGAGCTGGCGCCGGCCGCCCGCGTCGGCATCGGCCACGGGCAGATGCCCAAGCGCTCGCTGGAGCAGGTGATGAAAGATTTCCACCAGCGCCAGCTCAACGTACTGGTTTGCTCGACCATCATCGAAAACGGCATCGACATCCCCAACGCCAACACCATCGTCATCGACCGGGCCGACAAGTTCGGGCTCGCCCAGCTTCACCAGTTGCGTGGCAGGGTGGGCCGCTCGCACCGCCAGGCGTACGCCTACCTGCTGACGCCGCACCCCAAAGCCATGACCCCGGACTCGGTGAAGCGCCTGGAAGCGGTACAGGCGGCCGGCGACCTCGGCGTCGGCTTCGCGCTGGCCACCCGGGACCTGGAAATCCGCGGCGCCGGCGAATTGCTGGGCGACGAGCAGTCCGGCCAGATCGAGTCCATCGGCTTCTCGCTCTACATGGAACTCCTGCGCCGCGCGGTCAGCGCCATTCAGGCCGGTCAGGTCCCCAACCTCGATGCGCCGCTCGAGCCGGTCAGCCAGGAAGTGAACCTGCACTGCTCCACGCTGATTCCTGAAGACTACCTGCCGGATGTCCACACGCGGCTGTTGATGTACAAACGCATCGCCAGCGCTGCCGGGCCTTCCGATCTCGAAGCCCTGCAGGTGGAAATGATCGATCGATTCGGGCTGCTGCCCGTGCCGCTCAAACAACTGTTCCGCGTGACCGAACTCAAGCTGAAGCTGAACAGGCTCGGCATCGTGAAATTCGATCTCGGTGAGCGGGGGGGCGTGGTGACGGTTGGCGACACCACCAGCATCGACCCCTCCGGCGTCGTCGCCCTGGTACAGCGCGAACCCGCCACCTACCGATTGGACAGCGAGTCCCGGCTGCGTATCCAGCAAGCCCTGCCGGAACTCAAGGACCGGTTCGAATTCGCCGAGCGCCTGCTTGATCTGCTGGCGCCGCGCGACGCTTTCAGCGGCAACCTGGCCGCGGGTGGATGATGCGCGTCAGTCGACGCGTGTCAGTCGACGCGCCTCGTTGAGCGAGCGAATGTCCGGCGTTGCAGACCCGTTATCCGCACGATGCCCATGTCGCGGGGGGGAAGGCGCGCGCCGATGGCGCCGCTACCGGTCCGTTGCCGCCGGCGGATTCTGCGCCCTGACATCCGTATTGCCCTTGTCTGCCGCCGAGCGGCTGGAGGCCCTGACCGAAAGCTGGTACTCCGTTGAGGCGATAATTTTCCAGCGGCTGGAAGCCACGCCGGCCAACAGCCCGGAACACCTGTACCACACGGACCCGCGCAGCGTTCCGGCCGGTTTCCAGTCGTTTGCCGCCGATGCACCAGGCAGTGCTTACAACCTCAACCCCCTGACTGCGGCGACGCTCGAATTTCCCACGCTTTCCTTCGACTGCTCCGGAACCCGCGACGCTTCCGACCAGCAACCGGCCGGTACTCCCGCCTGGTATCAGCCTCCATTGCACGAAGACGGCCCCCTGTCCCCCCCGGCGCCAGGGGCAATGACACCCGAGCCCGGAAGCGAAGACCCCTACGCAGCGCCGCCCCGATTAACAGTCCACGAGGATGCCGACGCATCCGGCCAGGCCGCGAACGAGTCCACGGTGCCGCAGCTCAACGGGATTCCGTACGACGCCTGCAGACCCGCGGGGCCGGAAATCGCCGGTCCAAACGATCCTCACCCGAATACCGGCACCGTGGATGCATTCGACCCCGAGACCGCGGCCGGGGAACTCTGCCCACCCGTATCCTTCGATATTCCGGTGGCGCCCACACGGTCTCGGGCGTTGTGCAGCCTGCCGCCGGGGCAGCCCCCACCGGCCATCGAGCCCGTGCTCGAACCCCATCCACTACTGGACTGGTTGAACGCCGTGCGCCGTTTCGAAAACCGGCTGCGCGGTGACAGCTACCGGGCCGTCATGGCCGGCACGACGCTGCGCCGGCAGGCGAATCGCATACGCAATTCCGGCCAGTTGCGTTTGTTGTGGCATGGCCGCTGGACCCAGCAGGTGCCGCCCAGGAACGCGCCCGAACCGCTGATGGTCCAGGCCGGCCGGCGTGACGACGGTGTTCATGAACTGGAAGGGACCATCGCTATCACGCTGGGCCGCTACCTCCACTTTTACGCTCGTCTGTGGTGGGTCAGCCCTCCAACGGCCCGCGAGGTACGGGCCCCGGCTCCGTCATCCATCCCGGACGGCCCGGAGAGCGGCGCGCACCTACAGCCACCCGAGGGCATTGAATACATGGTCCTGGAAGAAAGCCGCGCGATGCGCAGCGGTACCCTGCACTACCTGGACCATCCGGCGCTCGGCGTCCTCGTCCGGGCAGACCCGGTGACAGCGCCCCGATGGCTGGTCGATGCCTCAGCTGCCTTCGAGTCCGAGCAGGGCGGCAACTAACACCTCGGCCCTGGCAAGCCCGGCCGCCCGGTCCCTTTCCAGAGCTGCCAGATCGATACGGGCGGGGTCCGGACCGCGGCCCGCCGCCGGGTTGACGACGATACAGACGCCCAACAGGGGCAGGCCCAGCTCGCGGGCCAGGGCCGCTTCCGGCATCGCGGTCATCCCGACCAATGTGCAGCCGTCCCGGTCGAGGCGGTCGATCTCCGCTGCCGTTTCCAGCCTCGGCCCCTGGGTGCAGCCGTACACCCCGCCGACGGCGATGCGCAGCCCGGCGCGCTCGGCAGCATCGGCGGCAGCGCGACACAACCCGGCATCGAAGGGCTCTGTAAAGTCGACGTGACGGTCGCCCGACTCATCGAAGGTGTGCTTCCGGCCCCACGTATAGTCGATGACCTGGTGAGGCAACACCAGGTCGCCGGGCCCGAGTTCCGCCTCGATGGAACCCACCGTGTAGGTCGCAACGACCCGCCCGGCACCCATCTGTTTGAGCAGCCACAGGTTTGCCCGGTAATTGACGGCGTGCGGCGCAAGCCGGCGCGGCTCACCGTGGCGCGGCAGCCCGATCAGCCTGCCTTCACCGAGAATTCCCGCCCGCACCGGGCCCGGTATCGCACCGTAGGGCGTATCCAGCGGGACATCGGTGACGGGCAGCCCGTCGATCAGCGGCAGCCCGCCCGACCCGGTGATCAGCGCGGTGGTGGTCAACGCGCCCGTTCCAGGTCTTCAGGCAACGCATGGATGGCGGGCAGGTTGCGCCAGTAGCCCCGATAGTCCATGCCGCACCCGAACAGGTAGCGGTCCGGGCACTCCAGCCCGGTAAAGTCGATGCCGACGGCTTCGTTCCGAGGCGTTTGCTTGCGCACCAGCACCGTCGTCCACACGCGGGCGGCGTGCTCTGCCTCAGCCCAGTCGCAGACTGCCTTCAGAGTGTCGCCATCGTCGAGCACATCGTCGACGACAAGGAGATGCCGGCCGGCCAGGTCATGGGTCGGCTTCGCAACCCAGGTCAGCGGCCCGCCCCGCGTGTAGTCTCCGTAACGGGCCAGGTGGGCGTAGGCGAGTTCGAGGGGAAAGTGCAGCCGCGCGAGCAGCCGCCCGCAATAGACCAGGCCGCCGTTCATGATGCACAGCACCAGCGGGTTCACGTCCTTGAGTTCCAGCGTCACCCGTACCGAGGTGCGGTCGATGGCGCGTGTGACGGCCTGCGCATCGACAACCACCTCCGACCGGCGCCGCGCGTCCAGTACATCTTCCGGCGTACCGCTCAATTCACAGGCCCTGACTGCCCGGATGCATGCGGTATCACGGCGCTAGCCCGACCTATTCGTGAATGGACGTAGCGAGGCTGGCAAGAGTAGTGAAAGCGCTGGGTGCACGGACGCGTGCTTGCAGCACGTTGAGCGCGCGCAGGCGTGCTTGACAGCACGTTGAGCACGCGGCGGGAGTACGCCCAGTGATTTCGCTGCTATTGACGGCCGCAGTAGTTCATTCATGAATAGGTCGGG
>JAPOON010000072.1 GCA_026713405.1 Gammaproteobacteria bacterium | reverse complement strand
TGATTTGTACTTCGACGTGCCCCAGGCCGGTATTCGTGGCGCGATCAATGTTCGCGGCGCCCGCGGACGGCACTGGGATCGAAAGGACGGTGCCTTGCGTATCGCCTGCGAGAACGGCTTCCGGCGCTGTTACGCCGGTCACCGGAGTGCCGCTGATGTTGACTGAGAGCGACGCCCCGCTGGTAACCGGACCGACCGGTTTCCATTCGAGCAAGATCGTCTGAGGGCCTTCCCAGCGTGTCCACTGGGATATAGGCCGCAGGCGCTGCGTTCTTTCCAGCGCACTTGTGGCCGTCGTCCGTGCGGCTGCGGCGGCGTTCAGTGCCTCCGCTGCATCATCGCGAGCTGTCTGGTCGGCGCTGCTGTCACTCGTCGAGCCTGCCGCTTCCGCCCATTGCGCCCGCGTGCTCCCGGCTCCCGTGGGAGGGATAAGCAACTCGTATCGCTTGGCCTCGCTCGCGGTCGCTGGTACTACGGGGGTCGGGAGGGCGTCGCTCAGGGATTGGAGCGTGTTCCTGAGATTCTGCTGCGTGACCTCGACGGCGCTAATATTCTCCCCGTTGTTGCGCAAGCGGGTCTCGATCTTGTTTGCGAAGTCGATGTCGATGGCCACGCCAGCACCGTCAGAGTTGACCGTCGGGGCGCGCAACGACACGAGCAGCACCGTCTCCCCGGCATGATTCGAGACCGATGCAGCCGTGCCCTCGACGCGGATCGCGCGGTTCGATTCGGTCAGCAGCCGCAGGGTCAGCCCCACTTCCGCGTAGGCGATGGCGTCGCTGTCTTCGGGGCGCAGGCCGATCATCACGCCGCGCCGGGTTTCGCCGCTCAGGGTTTCCGCTGGCGAAAGCATGACCTCGCCAGCGTCTACGCCGAAGGTGCCGAACGTGGCCACGTTGTAGCTGACTGTGGCGTAAGCGCCTACCAGCTCGAAAGGCTCCAGGTGCGCGGCTGGGGTCGCGCCGGGATTCTCGGGATACCGGGCGAGCTTCGCTGCCTGCTCTTCCGTCAGGCCGTCGCCTCCGCTGCCACCGCCGTCGTAAAGGCGAGCCGCCTGAATGCGGACACGCACCGTCTGCCCGGTTTGCACGCCCCGGCTCACCAAGCGCGTGCTCGGCGTCCAGGTCAACCACTGGCGCGAGCCCGCTTCGTCGGTGTCCAGGACGGCGAGCTTCGGAGCGTCGGCGTCGTTCTGCGCCGCAAGCCAGGCCGTTTCGATCCTGACCGTGTCAGCGGTGTTGGTGTTGGTCCCGCTGCCTGGGTCGGAGACGATCAGCTCCAGGTGCTCGAAATCGGTGTAGTCAGCGGGCAGCGTGAGGCTCGTGACGCCGGACGTGCTGGTCTGCCGGCCAACCGCCATCAAAACCCGCTCGTTCGCCTCGCCGCCGCCGCCAGCGACCGCGGCAATCTTGGCATCGATGCAGGTCAGCAAGTCGGTCGGGTCGGTCTGGCTGCACGCGATGAGGTCGGCGGAGGTGACCCGCTCCCCGTCGACATCGGGAAAGATGCTGCGGAAATATTCCGGGGTGCCGGAGACGCTCAGCTCCGCGGCCAGAACAAACGGCGTCAACGCCCCGAGCGTCAGCACCGCGATCAGTTTTTTCATTCGGGTGTCACCCTCGCGATTACGTGAACGTCTTCCCCGCGACGCCCGAACTGGCCGTCGTAGAGCCATGCGCCGCCAGCCTGCTCGGTGAACGCCAGGGCCTGGCCGGTGTACTTGTGGGCGCTCGCCAGCGTGTAACCCGCTGGCAGTACGAGCGCCAGTTTCCGGTTCGCTGGCGTGGTGTGGGCGAACACATGGAAGTACAC
>JAPOON010000071.1 GCA_026713405.1 Gammaproteobacteria bacterium | reverse complement strand
GGCCGCGAAAGCCGGGGCAGCCGACCGGAAGCTGGCGCTGTATGAGCACATCAACGAACTCGCAGGCTCTCCGACCATGCGGCTGCCCGTGCCCATGATGAACATCCTCAACGGTGGCATGCACGCGGACAACAATCTCGATATCCAGGAGTTCATGATTCAACCCGTCTCGCAAGCGAGTTTCAGCGAGGCGTTACGCTGCGGGGTGGAGATCTTTCACGGCCTGAAACGGGTCCTGAGCGGCCGGGGGCTGACCACGGCGGTCGGGGACGAAGGCGGTTTCGCACCCAACCTGGCCTCGAACGGCGAGGCGCTGGAGATCATTGCCGAGGCGGTGGAGCAGGCCGGCTATCGGCTGGGCGACGACGTCACCCTGGCGCTCGACTGCGCGGCGTCCGAGTTCTTCGCTGACGGCGAATACGTGCTGGCCGGCGAGGGCGCCCGCTACGACAGCGCGGGATTCGTCGAATACCTCGCGGGACTTGCCCACGGCCAGCCCATCGTGTCCATCGAGGACGGCATGGACGAAGAGGACTGGGAGGGCTGGCGGCTGTTGACGCAACGCCTGGGCGAGCGCGTGCAACTGGTGGGAGACGACCTGTTCGTCACCAATACCGGCATTCTGAAGCGCGGTATTGATGCGGGCATCGCCAACTCGATTCTGATCAAGCTCAACCAGATCGGCACCCTGTCGGAAACCCTGGATGCCATCGCCATGGCACGGGAGGCGGGCTACACGGTGGTCGTCTCCCACCGTTCCGGGGAAACCGAAGACACCACCATCGCGGATCTGGCGGTGGGTGCGGCGGCCGGCCAGATCAAGACCGGCTCGCTGTGCCGCTCGGACCGGGTTGCGAAGTACAACCAGTTGCTGCGCATCGAGGAAGCACTGGGCTCCCGGGCTACCTACCGGGGTCGGGCGGAGTTCAACGGCGCGTGAAGCTCTTGATCGTCATGCTCGTCCTGCTGATTGCCGGCCTGCAGTACCGGGCCTGGTTCAGCGACGACGGCTATTTCGCGGCACAGGCCCTGAACGAGCGGCTGGAGCAGCAGCAGCGCCGGGCCGAACTGCAACGGCAGCGCAACCGGTTGCTGGCCGCCGAGGTGCTGGCGTTGAAAGAGGGTCACGCCGCCGTCGAGGCGCGGGCCCGGGCGGACCTCGGCATGATCCGCGAAGGCGAGACCTTCTACATCGTGGCCGAGGAGGCGGCTCCGGGAAGTTCGGGCGAACCGCCCGGAACAACGCCTGACCTCGAGAGATAGTCCCTGTGGCCGTGTGGAGTTTCGAATCGAAATTCTCCGGGTCCACCCTTACGAAGAGACCCCTCGAGGAGGCGAGCGCGACGTGAACCGCATTGATCCCATCGGCATCGGCATGACCTCGCGGCGAACCCGGGAACGCCTGGTGTCGCGCCTGGAGGAGCAGGGCATCACCCACCCCGAGGTTCTCGATGCGTTTTCCGCCACGCCCCGCCACGTCTTCATCGAAGAAGCGCTGGCGCACCGCGCCTACGAAGACACCGCCCTGCCGATCGGCCAGGGCCAGACCATCTCGCAACCGCTGATCGTGGCGCTGATGACGGCTACGCTTTTGAACGTACCCCGGCCCAGGATTCTGGAGGTCGGTACCGGTTCAGGCTACCAGGCAGCCATCCTCGCCGGCCTCTGCCGACGGGTATTCACCGTCGAGCGCATCGAGGCCCTGGCCGCCCGTGCCCGGGAACGCTTCGATGCGCTGTCGCTCAACAACGTGATCACGAAGATCGGTGACGGTTATCTCGGCTGGCCGGAGCAGGCGCCTTTCGACGGCATTCTGGTGACCGCGGCGCCCCGGGGCATACCCAGGGCGCTGCTCGACCAGCTTGACGAGGGCGGACGGATGGTTCTGCCCGTGGGCGGGGGCGATGTCCAGGAACTCCGGGTGATCGACCGCAATGCCGATGGGTTCGAGGAGAATGCGGTCAAGCAGGTGCGCTTCGTGCCGCTTCTCAAAGGCGTGCAGGGATCGTGACCGATTCCGAAGTCTCCGGCGGGCGCAACGCCGGCGCCTGGACCGGCATCCTGGTGCGCGGGGCGGCAATGGGGGTGGCGGAGGTGGTCCCGGGCGTCTCCGGCGGCACCATTGCCTTTGTCACCGGCATCTACCGCGAACTCATCGGCAGTCTTGCCGCTTTCTCGCCGACCACCCTGCCCTGGCTTGTCACCGACCCCCGGCGGTTCTGGCGGCACCACAACATGGGCTTTCTGACCTGCCTGGGCAGCGGCATGCTGTTGAGCGTCCTGCTGCTTGCCCGGCTGATATCCGCTGCAATGGAGACGACGCCGACCCTGGTGTGGGGATTCTTCTTCGGGCTGGTGCTCTTTTCGGTGTTCGATATCGGACGCGCCCGTCCGCCGGCGATATTGTCTACCCTGGGCGTGCTGGGTTTCCTGCTCGGCGCGGCGACCGGTTTCCTCGAACCGATAGGTGCTGACCCGACCTGGCCGGCCTATTTCGTCGGAGGAGCCCTGGCGGTATGCGCCTGGCTGTTGCCGGCGGTTTCCGGCAGTTTTCTGCTGGTGGTGCTGGGCCTCTACGCCGACGTGCTGGCAGCCGCGGCGTCGTTGAACCTGGCGGTGCTGTCGGTGTTCGCGCTCGGCATGGCCACCGGCATCGCACTGTTCGCCCGGTTGCTCAAGTACCTGATGGATCGGTATTTCGAGCCGGTGCTGGGATTCCTGACGGGTTTCATGGCGGGAGCGCTGGTCAACCTGTGGCCCTGGCAGGCGGGAGGCGCACTGCTGTCCCCGGGTGCCTGGAGCGAATCGTCCGGTTCGCCGGCACGCATCGGGTTCACCCTTGCCATGATGGCCGCCGGCGCGGTGGCCCTGTGGCTGCTCGCCAGGCTCAGATATCAGGGTTCGTAGTGACTGTTGGGTCCCGTCGGCTGACCCTGTGGCTGCGCGGCCTGCTGGCGCTGCTGCTGCTCTTGGCATGGGCGGGGTGCGCAACGCCTGGGCGTCCCGTGATTGTCGAGCGTGGGCCATCGCCGGAACGCAGCACCATGCCGGCGCCGCGCACCACCGCCGTTCCCCGTTCCGGCATCTACGTGGTGAAGCGCGGTGATACGCTGTATTCGATCGCCTGGCGATTCGGCCTGGAGCTGAATTCGCTGGCGAGAAACAACGGCATCACGGCACCGTACACGATCTATCCCGGCCAGAGGCTGCACCTCCGGGGACGGGCCGTAGCCAGCACCCGTCCGCAATCACCGCCGAAAAAAACCAGCCCGCCCCCCAGAAGGCCGGCTCCGGCTGCCCCGGCGCCCGCCCCGCAGACCCCCTCATCGGCGCTCGTCTGGCAGTGGCCGGCATCGAGCCCGGTCGTTCGCGAGTTCGGGGGCGCCAGCAAGGGCCTCGATTTCGAAATGAAGGCCGGCTCGCCCGTCAAGGCGGCAGCCACGGGGGAGGTGGTCTATGCCGGTTCCGGATTGGGCGGCTATGAACGCCTGGTGATCGTCAAGCACAACGACAGCTACCTATCTGCCTACAGCCTGAACCAGCCCTTCTCTGTGAAAGAGGGACAGCGGGTCAACGGCGGCCAGCGAATCGCCGGCATCGGCCAGGGCTCGACGAAGTTGCGGATGCTGCACTTCGAGATCCGGCGCGACGGCAATCCGGTTGGTCCGAGGACGCTGTTGCGGCGCAAGTGAACCTTTGCCAGGGCGGTTTTATCAATACCCGCCTGACGCCAGGCTGCGACCGCTACCCGGGAAACCGCCGTTTCGGGCGAACTTTCCGTCTCCAGCGCCCACCGCCACGTCCTCAACCGGCTCAACGGACGCCTCCGATGACTTCCCGCAAGCGCTCCGTCAATCAACCGTACTTCGCTACCACCCTGTTTCGGGCGGTTAGTCGTCCCATCCGCCCACTTCCCGATGTCAGAGAATCCGGAACGGTTCATTGAGTACCTGTTGCCGGTCCTGGGTCGGGTGGAGGCGTGGCGTTGAATCAGGGTTTCAGACCAACGATTTCGAGTAGCTCTTGCAGCTCGGAGTCATACCTGGCCGCTCTTTGAAGATCGCACAGGCTGAATCGTCGGATTAAATTCTGGGCGGTCGGCGGTTTCTTGTACTCTGGCCAAACCTTCCTCAACTCGGTTGAGGTGGTGCCGGCGGAAATGCTCCTCCGCTCCTGTCCCGAATGAAGACGAATGAACAGCCCCTCCAGGTTTGGTTTCTGAAATACAAGTTGAATGTTGTGGCTGTGGGCCAATCCCGTAGGATCTCGTCCCGCTTGCTGGTCTTGCGCAAGGCGGTCGTGGTCCAACAATACAAGTCTTGAGCTGAATTCCCGGCCGTGGCTGTGCCCTCTCAGATTCCGCACTGCATCTTCGACGACGGACAGCGAATCTCCACCATTTCCGACCTTGATCTGAAGGTGGACTCGAATACCGGCGTTGGTGCAACAATGCTGTACAAATCCCGCGAAGCCTCTTTCACTCAATCCTTCGGTGCCAACAAAAATAGCCCGCTTGGGGATAATCCGGGTACTGCGGCGCATTTCGGCTCACCCGATATTCGGAATTCCGCCAAGTACACCTGCTCGATATTTTGGATACAAACGAGCGTCGCGACGCAACCCTGCCACGTCCTGGGCGCCGTGAATGTGGGTAACGCCGTCAGAGTCCTTTTCAACGATAAAAACCTCCTCTTTCTCCAGGTCATCGAGCAGTCCAACGTTATGCGACGTAACTAGCAGTTGGGCATGGTGCCGATTGCGCTGGCGAGATCTGAACCAGCTCAGGATTTCGCTGGCAATTTCGACATGCAGGCTATTGTCGAAGTCATCGAATATCGCGAGACCGGTATCGTCGAGCGCCAGCCCGATTTGTGGTAGCAGGCCGAAAAGGTGCTGTGTTCCTTCGGATTCCCAGAGTAGGGGTATCGATTCCTCGATGCCGTTGTGGTCAAAGCCAAACGTCTTTGTGCTGGCGCCGAGTTCCAATAATTTGACATCCTGAATACCCAGATCGCTACATTGGAGTTCGACTCCAATTCGATTTAGAAGCTCCGGCGAGATTTCGAACATTTCAATCAGCGTGTCGCTGTTCAATTTGCCGGTCGAGTCCAGGTTTGTGGAGTACAAGTAGCCTTCAAACGAGGCGGCGATGCGCATAGCGAGATCAACGTTGAGTGCGTTGAGCGTGGAAATCACGGAGCTATCCTTACGTATGGCCTTTAGTCTGTCGTCACCGGGTCGCATATCGAACTCGGGAGCTACATACATCGATTTTTCTGACTCGGAGCGTTCGAACAGTCGCCGGGGGCGGCCTTTTGGAAAATGCAGCAGCGCCTCATAACTGATTGTCGGTGCGTTGCGCATAAGCGCTTCGATCACTGAACTGCCGTTGCTTGGCTCGTTCTCCCGATTGACTTCGAGCAGATACCGGAACAGTCGTGAATTCTCGCCGGGCGCCAGCCAGTCTTGCTCCAGTTCAATACTGAAACGGCTCGGCGCCTCCGCGCAGCTATTGGACAGAAAGGGAATCACCTCGGCAATCTGCTTGGTTTGGCCCATGGGGGCTGATGCAATCTGCAATGCGTTTACAAGTGCCCGCAAAATGGTGGTCTTGCCGGAGCCGTTTGGTCCCATCAGAACTGCTACGGTCGGTAGACGTACATCAGGTCGAGATTGGCTGAGACGATAACGATCAAGTTCGGGAGCGGTTCCCGGAATACGGAGTTCGAGAGTCGCTTCGTCGCGGATTGAACGGTAGTTGGTAACGGAAAATTGATGCAGCATTTCGCGATTATAACGAAAAACCGTTGACACCACAGAAAAAATGGTTGCTGGTCGTCGGTTATCATTGACAAATTGCGATGTGGCGCCTAGTCCGGCAACCCCAGCACGCGCTTGGCGATGATGTTGAGCTGCATCTCCTTGGTGCCGCCGGCGATGGTGAGTGATTTCTGCCGGAGCGACCCGTCCGTCAGTGGGTGCTGACCTTCCCCTACCCGTCACGCTTCCTGTTCGCCGCCCGGCCCCAGATGCTGAACCAGGTCCTGGGCGTCGTCACTCCCGCAGACCGACTATAAGGAGTTGAGCCGCAAGTCCGCACGCCGCGTGCGACAGCCTGGCAACATCGCCCGCAACTGATCAAGCTATACTCGACCGCGCAACTAAAGGGACGGGAAACTACACACGATGCTGGACCTGCTGATCAGAAACGGCGCGTTGCTCGACGGCTCCGGCGCGCCTGCGCAAAGGGGCAATCTCGGCGTCCGCGATGGGCGCATCGTAGCGATGGGCCGGGTCAATGAACCCGCCAGGCGGGTCGTCGATGCCGACGGCTGCGTGGTGGCGCCTGGCTTTGTGGACATCCACACCCACTACGACGCCCAGGTATTCTGGGACCCGGCGCTGACGCCCTCGTGCCACCACGGCGTCACCACGGTTATCGGCGGGCACTGCGGCTTCAGCATCGCGCCTCTGAGCCCCGAGGCCGCACCCTACCTGCTGCACATGCTTGCCAGGGTGGAAGGCATGCCGGTGGCCAGCCTGGAAGCGGGCGTTCCCTGGGATTGGCGCAGCTTCGGGGAATACCTCGGGCGAGTCGAAGGCCGTCTCGGCCTCAACGCCGGTTTCATGGCGGGCCACAGCGCCATCCGGCGTGTGGTGATGGGCGAGCGGGCCGTTGGCTCACCGGCAGATGCCGATGATCTCGCGGCCATGAAAACCCTGTTGGGGGAGAGCCTCGAACAGGGCGCGCTCGGATTCTCTTCCACGCTGTCGACTACCCACAACGACGGAGACGGCCTGCCCGTGCCTTCCCGGCACGCATCCCGCGAGGAGATCCTGGAACTGGCCCGAGTAGTCGGCCGTCACGACGGCACGTCCATCGAGTTCCTGCCCGGCGTGGGCAGGTTCAGCGATGCCACCCGCGAACTCATGTCCGACATTGCCACCGAGTCGCGCAGGCCGGTGAACTGGAACGTGGTGACTCCCGGGCCGGAGGACTTGCTCGACAACCAACTCGGCATGAGTGACATCG
>JAPOON010000070.1 GCA_026713405.1 Gammaproteobacteria bacterium | reverse complement strand
TCCCGGGCGATTGCCATGTGCTGCCTGGCGACATCCGCTTCCGTGCAGTGGGTGGCCACCCGCACAGAGCGTACGCCGGCGGCATAGGCCCGCTTGAGTTCCTCCCGGGTGGCGATGCCGGGCAGGATCAGCGTGGTGACAACCGCGTTCTGCACCACATCGGTGACCGCCTCGATCCACTCCCAGTCGGTGTGGGCGCCGAACCCGTAGTTGAAGCTGCCGCCGTTGAGGCCGTCGCCGTGGGCGATCTCGATGGCGTCTACGCCTGCCTCGTCCAGGGCTTTCGCGATCGCGGCGACATGGTCGATGCCGTACAGGTGGCGAATGGCGTGCATGCCGTCCCTGAGGGTCACGTCCTGGACGTAGATCTTTTCCCGGGTGGGATCGGTGATTTTTCCGGAAACCTTGCCGGTCATGCGGCCGCCCCGAATTTCAGTTCCGCGATGCGCTCCCCCGTGGCCATTGCGGCGTAGGTCATGATGTCGAGATTGCCCGCATACTTCGGCAGGTAATGGCCGGCTCCGGCCACCTCGAGGAAAATGGTGGACTTGACGCCCTCGTAGGTGCCCATGCCCGGAATCTTGAGCGGGTCGTTGCTGCCGAAGCGCTCGAACTGCACCTTCTGCTTGAGCCGATAACCGGGCACGTAGCGCTGGACCTCTCCGACCATTTGCTGCACCGATGCCTCGATCTCGTCGAGTTCCGCGCCGATGGACAGCGTGTAGACCGTGTCGCGCATGATCATGGGCGGCTCGGCCGGGTTCAACACGATGATGGCCTTGCCGCGCTCGGCGCCGCCGACCACCTCGATACCCTTGGCGGTGGTCTCGGTGAACTCGTCAATGTTCGCCCGGGTACCCGGCCCGGCGCTCTTCGAAGCCACGGACGCGACAATCTCTGCATAGGGCACCCGCTCCGCCACCCGGCGCACGGCGTGCACCATGGGAATGGTTGCCTGGCCGCCGCAGGACACCATGTTCACGTTGTCCGCATCAAGGTGCTGCGCCATGTTCACGACCGGTACGCAGTAGGGGCCGATGGCGGCGGGGGTAAGGTCCACCAGTTGCTTGCCGTCGGCCCGGCAGACCGCATCGTGATGCGCATGGGCGGAGGCCGAGGTGGCGTCGAACACGATTTGCACACCCCGCCACTCGGGCATCCGGCGCGCGCCGTCGATCCCCTCGTGGCAGGTGGCGATGCCGCGCTCGCGTGCTTTCGCCAGGCCATCCGAATCTGCCTCGATGCCGATGAGCAGGCGCAGGTCAAGGTTTTCCGACATCGTGAGAAGCTTGATCATGAGGTCGGTTCCGATGTTGCCCGACCCCAACACCGCGCAACCGACATTTGCCCGCGGCTCAGTCACGGTTGCCGCCTCGCACCTTCATGGAACAAGTCATTTGCCGAATTGGAATTCCGAGCGCCGAGCGGGCGCGAGGTACGGGCCTCCTGCACGCTAAGCGGGATTCCTCTGTTCGACAGTACGGGTTGATCGACAAACCGGCTCCGCAACGAGTTGCGGGGCGTCGCCACCTGCCGAAGCGGTGCTTCGGCTCGGGCTGCGCCCGACCGGTGGCGACCCTTAAAGGTGCTGGAGGCCCGCACCTCACACCCGCTCTCATCGTACAGCCAACCGTTGTTCCCTGCGCTTTAGCGCACCGCGTCCTCGTCCCGACTGAGCTACCCTGCCGCTGGCTCGGGGCGGTCCAGGGCGGTGAGGATGAGGCGGCAGACGTCGCTGGCGGCGCCCGCGCCGCCGGCCCCTTCGGGGCGGTGGGGGGGCGCTGCGCGGGACTTCGGGTCGGG
>JAPOON010000069.1 GCA_026713405.1 Gammaproteobacteria bacterium | reverse complement strand
TGATCGCCGAACGCACCCGCGCCGGCCTGGCGGCGGCCCGCGCCAGGGGTCGCCTGGGTGGCAGGCCTCGCAAGATGGACGTGGCCATGCTGCGCATGGGGATGCACGCCATGGCAGCACGCAACACCAATGCGCATGACCTCGCCAAGCACCTCGGCATCACCACGACGACCCTGTACATGTACGTCAACGGCGACGGCACCGTGAAGGCACCCGGCCAGAAGCTGCTCGACGCGGCTGGGGACGCATGAGCCAGGACGGCGGCATTCCCGCAGAGGCGTTGCTCGACCTGCGTCGGCGACTAGGTCAGCTGCCGCCACGCCATGCGACAAGGCGAGTAATTGTGGAGAGCGCTGCCGACCTCTTCGGGGTGTCGCGCGCAACGCTCTACCGGGCGCTGGCAGGGCAACTCCAGCCGCAGGGCTTGCGACGCGCCGACCGCGGCAAGCCGCGCAAGGTCGACCGCCAGGAACTCGAGCGCTACTGCGAGATCGTCGCCGCCTTGAAGCTGCGTACCTCCAATCTCAAGGGCCGGCGCTTGTCGACTTCGCGCTGCATCGAGCTCCTGGAGACACACGGGGTCGAGACGCCGCAGGGCCTGATTCGGGCCCCCGAAGGCCTGCTGCACCGGGCGACCGTGAACCGTTATCTGCAGCTGTGGGGCTATGACCACGCCCGCATGACCCGGGCCCCGGCCGCCGTGCGCTTCGAAGCCCGCACCTCCAACGCCCTGTGGCAGTTCGATATCAGCCCGTCGGACCTCAAGGAGATCGAGCATCCCGTCTGGATCGACCCCGACCGCAAGGGCCTGCCGGTGCCGATGCTTTTCTCTGTCGTCGATGACCGCAGCGGCGCTGCCTACCAGGAATATCGCTGCGTCTATGGCGAGGACGTCGAGAGCGGCCTGCGTTTCCTGTTTGGCGCCATGGCGCCCAAGGACGAATCCGGCCAAGCCCTGCAGGGCATCCCGGAGGCGCTGTATCTCGACAACGGACCGATTGCCAAAAGCGGTGTGTTCAACACCGTCATGGAGCGCCTGGGCGTGCGGGTCATGACGCACGTGCCGGCCGGCCGTGATGGTCGCCGACCGACGGCTCGGGCGAAGGGTAAAGTGGAGCGGCCATTTCGCACCGTGAAGGAAGCCCACGAGACGCTCTATCACTTCCACAAGCCTGAAACCGAGGCCGAGGCCAATGCCTGGCTGTCACGGTTCATCGACCGCTATAACGCCCAGCCGCACCGCAGAGAGCCGCACAGCCGTATCGAGGACTGGGTGCGCAACCTGCCCACGGAGGGCCTGCGGCAGATGTGCTCCTGGGAGCGTTTCTGCGCCTTCGCGCGTGAGCCCGAGCGCCGCCGCGTGGCGGGTGACGCCCGTATCCGGGTGGAAGGTGCCTTCTACGACGTGGATCCCGACCTGGCGGGCGAGACCGTGACGGTGTGGTGGGGGCTGTTTGACCACGAGTTGTTCGTCGAGTTCCGGGAGCGGCGCTTCGGCCCCTACCGGCCGAGCGGTGGCCCCATACCGCTGCACCGATACCGCAAGCCGCGCGCGTCTGCAACCCAGAAGCGCGCCGATCGTATCGGCGACCTGGCGGGTAAGCTGTCGGTGCCGCGGGCGGCCCTGAGCGGTGTGGAAGGCAGCCTGGCGCGCGCCGCCGTGGTACCGCTGCACGGGCAGCCCTTTGTCGATCCCGATCCCTACGGTCAGTTCACCTACGGCGACCGTCTCGATGCCCTGCGCGGCGTCTCCG
>JAPOON010000068.1 GCA_026713405.1 Gammaproteobacteria bacterium | reverse complement strand
TACCGCGGCTTCGACCATGCCCTGGGCGGCGTCCTTGTCTGCCACCGACCCGTAGTGCGCCACGGCCCTGCCGCCAGCCGCCCTGATTTCGTCGACCACGGCGTCCGCCATCGAGGTGTCGGCCCCGGTTCCGTCCCGGGCGCCGCCGAGATCGTTGACCACCACCGCGGCGCCTTCCCTGGCGAGCAGCAGTGCGTGTTCGCGGCCGATGCCGCCCCCCGCCCCGGTGACTACCGCGACCTTTCCTTCGAGCATACCCATCTCAGGTTCTCCATTTCACGTTGATTCATTGCCGGATTGCGTTCCTGCGCCACCTCCTCCGCAGCCGTTGCCAGGGGCGCATCAGCCGTCGGCGAGGTGGAAGATCCAGCGGCGTACTATATAGTGCCGCGCGTCGATTGGGATGGATTGAGTAAAACCATGGATGAACTGTTCGATTTCACCGGCAAGGTAGCCCTGGTCACCGGCGGCAGCCGCGGTCTCGGCCGGGAAATGGTGCTGGCGTTCGCGCGGCGCGGCGCCGATGTGGTGATCACCAGCCGCAAGGCGGACAACTGCGAGTCGGTGGCGGACGAAGTGCGCGCCCTGGGCCGCGCAGCGCTGCCCTACGGTTGCCACGTCGGCCACTGGGACGAACTCGAGGGGCTGGCGAATGCCGCCTACGAACGTTTCGGCAAGGTGGACATCCTGGTCAACAACGCCGGCATGTCGCCTCTGTATCCCTCCCTCACCGCGGTCAGCGAGGAATTGTTCGACAAGGTGATCGGCGTCAACCTCAAGGGCCCATTCCGGCTCTCGGCCCTGGTCGGGGAACGCATGGCGGCCGGGGACGGCGGCTGCATCATCAACATCAGCAGCACCGGGTCGGTAAGCCCGAGCCCGGAGTCGCAACCCTACGGCGCCGCGAAGGCGGGCCTGAACGCCATCACCCGCGCCTTCGCCTGGGCGTACGGCCCCAAGGTGCGGGCGAACTGCATACTCGCCGGACCCTTCCTCACCGACATCTCGAAAGCCTGGGACATCGAAGCGTTCAACGAACGCGCCCGGACCACCATGGCCCTGCAGCGCGGCGGCCAGCCGGACGAGGTGGTCGGCGCGGCGTTGTACCTGGCAAGCGACAGCGCCAGCTTCACCACCGGCACGCTGATGCGCGTCGATGGCGGACAGCCCTGAAACCGCACGGTGGAATCCACTCGTCGGCGTATGGTACCGGATCAGATGGCTCGGATTGCGCGCCTGTGCGTCATGGCGCGCAGCCTTGTGGGGGGCGATGCAGAGGCCGCTATGATCCCAGGCTCGGGCGGTGATACGAGCTGTTCGCGATTGCCTCGGCAGCCCGCGGCGCCGGGTCGATGCCGGTCAGGGATTCCAGGGTGGCCAGTCCGCCCGGGTTGGCGACGTTGATCTCGATGAGGCGGGTGCCGGCGATGTCGGCGGCGGCGAAGCCTACGCCTGAGGACGCCAGCCAGGTGCCGACTGTTTCCGCCAACGCCCTCTCCGCTGTGCTCAGGCTGTGGGGTTCCGCATGTCCGCCCGCCGCCAGGTTCGTGCGGAATTCGGCCTTGGGCGGCAGGCGTCTGTAATAACCGACGACCTCGCCTCCGGCCAGCAGGCAACGCACTTCCCCTTTTTCGATGTCGGCAACATATCGCTGCAACACCGCGAAACCGTCGCGTTCGATCAGCCGGCGGATCGCGTCTCGCCCTTGCCGGTCATCGCCGATGAGGGAGACATCCCGCCCGAAACTCGCGCCGCTGGGCTTGAGGACCCAGGGCGTGCGCTGATCGAGCCGTTCCAGTAGGTATTCCGCGGAAGCGGCGGCGTAGCTTTCCGGCAAATACCCGGATAGCGATTCGGCCGCCGGCAGCTTGCCGTGCAGGTAGGTATAGGCATCGACGGGGTTCACGAACCGGCTCTGGTCGAGTTGCCGCAGCAGTTGCATGCGGTCGTAGTAGGACTCCCGGCGGCCGAAACCCAGCATCCAGATCAGGTCGAACCGGGCCGGTTTCTCCCGCCCGGCGTACAGGTGCCGGCCGTCCCAGCGCAGTTCGTCGTGGTCGGCAGTGACCGCCCGCCAGCCAAGGCCCTCGAATGCCCGGGGCAGGCGCAGGTGATTGTCGTTGTGAGCCGGCGTGGCGCCGTTTACCAGGAACAGGATGCTCGGCATCGGCTCGCCTCTTCAAGCGTGGGCAATGCGTGGGCCATCTTACCGGTGCACGAACCCGGCAACGAGTTGTTTCCGCTGGATTGCTGGCAGACACCAGGAGCCTCGAGTGGCCTTGATGTGGACAGATGAGTTGAGCTCTCGAATTACCTCTCCAAGTTGCGGGGCAACTTGAACGCGTTGCCGAGCGGTAACGCGCCGACGCCATTGGGTTTCGGCGAGTCATGCTAGAATC
>JAPOON010000067.1 GCA_026713405.1 Gammaproteobacteria bacterium | reverse complement strand
CAGGTCCAAAGATACTGCGGCCCGAAAAAGTGGAGACGGCGCGGGACCGGCAATGTTCTGCCCATCTACCAGGAAATTGCTTCCGTGGCACGGGCATTTGATTCGGTTTTCGTTCGAGTGCCAGATTGGGGTGCAGCCGAGATGGGTGCATACGGATATGAGCGCGTATATCCCTTGCTCGTTGCGGATCATCCACACTCGCTGTTCTTTCTTCATGCGGGTGCTGACTTCGCCAACCTGATAATCTTCGGGCTTGCCTGCGATGAACTGTTGCGCCGGTTCGTAGAGAATCCTGGGAAAGAAAAATCGCAAGGAGCCAATCGACACGCCACCGCAAAAAGAAGCGAAACTGCTCCATCCCAAGAAGCTGAGGAGGCGCCGTCTGGTTCCCTGCTCCTCCGCTGACAAGGCCTCTGCCGCTCTGGCCATGAACTTCAGTCTCCTTAGCTGCGCACGACTTCAAGCCTGCTTCCGAAGAGGCCGTGCGCTGCGCTAACGACGCTCTTCACCAACAGCGAAACCCGTCACCGAGACAAGGTGCTGTTCCGCCCAACTACAGCTTGCCGAAATCCTCGGGTTTGATGTTGTCGAGCCACTCCTTCAAACCTTCCGTTTCGTCAGCGGTGTTCTGCGCGTTCACATCCGTGGTGCCCACCCGCTCGATAACGTCTAAAGCAACAAAGATAGGAGCTTTCGCACGAAGCGCAATTGCTATTGCATCACTCGGCCTGGCGTCAATACAAAATTCCTGTTCTTGCAAGGATAAGAAGATTGTCGCAAAAAAAGTACTGTCTCGCAGGTCATTGACAACGATCCGAACTACAGAAGCTTGTATACCCTCAAGAATGTTCTTTATGAGATCATGGGTCATCGGTCGGGGGGTCGGAACCTGCTCAAGCTCCAGAGCAATGGCGTTGGCTTCGGGAATGCCAACCCAAATAGGCAGTGCCTTGGTATCTTCAAGGTCGCGAAGCACAACCAAAGCCATATTTGATAACGGGTCCAAGGTCAGCCCACGCACCTTCATCTCAAGCATGCGTTTCCTCCTTGCGTGAAAACACCCCACCCGTGCCGCTGCCAGTCTCTAACTCACTATAAACGCTTCACTTGCCGAGATTTAGGCCTAATATACTTGCGCCCAGTCGCTTTGTCAAGAAGGCGGCCTGCCATCGTTGGCGCCCCGACTGCGCTCGACACCTTTAGGCAGGGTCTGGCAGAAGGTAGAATTGAGGCAGGGCTATCCGCTCATCAATGTCCTCGAAACATAGCCCTGTCTTGAGGCCTATCTCCAATTGCGCGGGGTCCCTGACGGCCAGATTGCCTAGCATTCTGACGCTGCTGTGGGACAGTTCCACCACCACGACAACGTATGGAAGCCGGACCCGCCATGCGGGTCCGGCCAGTTCCGAATGATACACGCAGAAGGTCAGTATTTCCCCTCGACCAGGGTCCTCCCTCCAGTTCGCCGCGTTAGACCAACATTGTGGACAAAGCGGTCCCGGTGGGAATCGAAATGCATGGCAGTCGTCGCATTGTTGGATCAGCAGGCGATGGCGGCGACAGCCTTCCCAGAATACCAGCGTATCCTCATCGGGGATGGGCAGTTGCCTTTGCTCCTTGAGGCATTTCCACATATCCATGATTCTCAGCCCTTATGGCTCCAGCCGTCCGGACCCCAGGATTGCCGCGCCGCTGGTAGCAAAGACGCCCCCAAAGCCACTCACCAGAGCGCTGGTTGCCTCCTTGATCTGCCGGCTGCCTGCTCTTCCGCTTAACTGGCGTACTGCCTCCGTAACGTGGAGCATGCCATCCAGGTGCGCCTGCGACAGATGCCCGCCGTGCGGATTGACCGCGAGTCTCCCGTCTTGGCCAAGGTGGCCGTCTTCAACAAAGCGGCCGCCCTCACCTTTTTTGCAAAACCCGAAATCTTCAAGCTGCACCAACACGCCGTATGTGGTGTCGTCGTACAGCAAAGCCAGGTCGATATCCTGCCGAGTCATCCCGGCTGCGTGAAACACCCGTTCTCCCGCTTCGCGGGCGGGCGTTGTTGTAGAGGTAACCATGTTCGCGCAGTACGCAAGGTGTTCGCCGCTGTTAGCCTGAGCGAGACCCAGGATGGGGACCGGATTCTCGACGTGATGGCGCGCCCAATCCAGTGGCGCAACGACAACGGCAGCCCCTCCGTCGCTAATATATGCCAGATCGTATTTCCGCAGAGGTTCAATCAGGAAAGGCGCTTCTTCGTATGTTTCCAGTGTGAGGGGTTCCCTAAACTCCGCGTCAGGATTTCGAGTTGCGAACCGACGCTGCGATACCGCGATCATGCCCAACTGCCTGGTCGTCGTGCCAAACTCGTGCATGTGTCGCCGTGCAGCCAGGGCATGCGGTCCCATGCCCCAGGTCAATCCGCAGACTTCTTCAAAATCTTCGCACCCCATCCTGATTTTGCCGTGCCGCTCGAAGGCCCAGTTGGTGCGTCTGTTCTCCCCGTAAGCGCAAAGGACGACCTTGCAGACGCCGGCGTTGATCAATACCGCTGCCTGTTCAAGCATGGCGATCGCCGTTGCCCCACCCATGTTGATGTCGGTAGTGAAACGCGGCCGCATGCCGAGATGTTTTGCAACGTACTGGCTGTGCATGTACGTAACGTCCATGTCCAGATTGCGCGTCAACACCCCGTCTATGGCTGACGGCAAGACATT
>JAPOON010000066.1 GCA_026713405.1 Gammaproteobacteria bacterium | reverse complement strand
TTCTGTCGGGCGGCGGCGGGAGCGCTGCCGTTCGCCGCAGACGCCTTCGACTGCGCCCTGATCGGCTTCGGGCTGCGCAACTTCACCGACAAGCAGGCAGCCCTGGGGGAGATCAGGCGGGTGCTCGAACCGGGCGGCGTGCTGCTGGTGCTGGAGTTCTCCAAGCCACTCAATCCGGTGCTCGAAGGGCTGTCCACGGGCTGGCAGAGCTTCTGGCCCGCTGTCGGGCGGCTGGTCGCCGGCGACAGCGGCAGCTACCGGTACCTGGTCGAGTCGATTCGCCGCCATCCGCCCCAGGAGGCGTTGAAGCTGATGATGGAAGACGCGCGATTCGCCGAGGTGGAGTACCACAACCTGCTGGGCGGTGTTGTGGCCGTGCACCGGGCGGTGGCCTGAGATGCCCCTCGGCTCCGATCTCGAATCGCTGTTCGCCCGGTTGGCGGAATCGATGGCCAATGCCACGTTGCGCCTCGACAAGGGAAGCACGGAGCGCCTGGCGGCACTGGAAGGCCGCTCGATTCAGGTGGAAAGCACCGGGCCTGCCCAGGTGTTCACCGTTCGGGTGAGCGATGCGCGCATCGAGGTGACACCGGGGCCGGTCGATTCGCCGGATGCCCTGGTCAGGGGCAGGTTCCAGGATCTGGTTGCCTGGCTCGCGGCGCCGAACGGCAGCGCAGCGGAACGGGTGGAGATCGACGGCGATCCGGCCGTACCGGCCGACCTGGCGGAACTGTTCCGGCAGTTGGCGCCGCTGGGCCTGCCCCTGCCGATTCGTGGAGACGACCTCCTGGGCGCCGTGGAACTGGCGGGCGCGGTAATCGGTTCGGCAGCGGAAGGCGCGGCGCGGGCATGGCGCCAGATTCCGGCGCAGCCGTTCGTGAATCGCGACCGCTTTGGCGATGCCAGGGAGGACATCGAGGCTTTGCGTGCGGATGTGGGAAGTCTGACCGCCCGTGTGGAGGCCTTGGAGTCTGCCCGGCGCGAGGCGGCGGAGACCGAAGAAGGGGAACCGGCGCAAGGGGATGGCCAGGAAAATGAGGCCACTGCCGCCCCGCCGCCCGAGGATGCATCGCAATGAGGCGCCGATTGCTACGCATCGCGCGCATCGCCGCACGCCATCGCCTGGATGCGGTTCTGCCGGCCGATGCGCTGCTCGAGAATGAATTGCCGGTTGCCGCACGCCTGCTGCTGAAGGCCTGGCCCGGCAGATGGGTGCCGGCGCGGGGTGACGGCCCGGCGGGACGCCTGCGCCTGTTCTTCGAGGAACTCGGGCCCGTCTTCATCAAGTTCGGCCAGTTGCTGTCCACACGGCGAGACCTGCTGCCGGCCGATTTCGCCGATGAACTTGCCAAGCTGCAGGATCATGTGCCGCCCTTCCCCGGTGCGGAGGCCCGAACCATCGTCGAAGCGGCCCTGGGCGACCTGTTCGGCGCCCGCATCGAGCGCTTCGAAGAGGAACCGCTGGCGTCCGCATCCATCGCCCAGGTGCACGGCGCCATCCTCGACGACGGCGAGGAGGTAGTGGTGAAGGTGGTGCGCCCCGGGCTGGAGCGGGTCATCCGCGACGACCTCGACGTTCTGATGTGGCTTGCCGGCTGGATCGATCGGCACGTTGTGGCCAGCCGCCGGCTGCATCTGCCGGAGGTGGCCGAAGACCACGCCACGGTGGTGCTCGGCGAACTGGACATGATCAGCGAGGCGGCCAACACCCAGCGGCTGCGGGACAATTTCGCCGGTTCCCCGCTGCTGTACGTTCCGCGGGTCCACCACGACCTGACACGCCCCA
>JAPOON010000065.1 GCA_026713405.1 Gammaproteobacteria bacterium | reverse complement strand
CGCGCCGATATCGGTGGGGCAGGCGGCGAGGAAACCATACGGCTCATGCGCGAGACCGGGGGAGAAGCGGCATTCATACCCACCGACGTCTCTCGGACCTCCGATGTGGAGGCCGCGGTGGGGTTTGCCGTGGAACGCTTCGGGCGGCTGGACTTCGCGCACAACAATGCCGGCATCGACGGTGAATTCACGCCGATCGCGGCCTGTTCGGAGGAAAATTTCGATCATGTCATCGGCGTCAACCTGAAGTCTGTCTGGGCCGGCCTCAAGTACCAGATACCGGTAATGACGGGCCAGGGCAGCGGCGTCATCGTCAATACCGCGTCGACCGCGGCGCTGTTCGGTTACCGGACCATGGCCCACTATGTGGCCAGCAAGCATGGCGTGATCGGGTTGACCAAGGCGGCGGCGCTGGAATGTTCCCTGACGGGCGTGCGTGTCAACTGCATCTGCCCGGGCGTTATCGCCACACAGATGATCAATGACTTCGTCGGCGACGTACCGGAAGTTCGCGACGCCATGACCGTGATGCAGCCCGTCAATCGCATGGGCAAGCCGGAGGAGATCGCCGATGCGGTACTCTGGCTGTGTTCGGATGCGGCTTCCTTCGTCACCGGCGCCGTCATCAGCGTCGACGGGGGCGTTGCGGCCCAGTCCGGCGCCTTTCCGCCCATGCCGGAGTAGTCCGGGGATCGATGCCGGCTATGCTACAGATCAAGGAGACACGAACATGACAATCTGCCTATCTCACGGCGGGCCGAGTGCCTACCGGTCAGAGGAACCGTCCAACCGGCTGCTGGTGGCGACCATCCGGGGCGTTGCGACCCTGGAGCGCGCCGGCGCCGCCCAGTCCTGGAACGAGACGGGCCGGTCGCTCGAGGAGTACCACGCTATCGCGCTCGCCCGGGAACCCGAGTCCGGCGTCATTCTGGCCGCCACCCACGATGCCGGCCTCTTTGTCAGCGAGGACGACGGACAGTCCTGGGAAAAACGCACGAACGGCATCGCCTCTGACAACGTCTACTGCGTGAACTACGTGCGCACGAACGGCGACATGCGCCTGTTCGCCGGAACCGAGCCCGCGCATCTCTACGCGAGCGACGACCTGGGACGAAACTGGCGGGAACTGGCATCGCTTCGATCGATGCCGAGCGTGCCGAACTGGACGTTCCCGGCACCGCCCCACGATGCTCACGTCATCAACGTTTCCATCCATCCGGAGAATCCGGACACGGTATACGCCTGCGTCGAGCAGGGCGGGCTGTTCAAGACCACCGACGGCGGAGAATCCTGGCAGGAGCTGCAGGGATTCAACGACGATGTGCATCGCGTGCTCATACTGAGCAGCAACCCGGACCGCCTGTTCCTGCCCACGGGCTACGGCTTCTATCGCAGCGACGATGCCGGAGAGAACTGGAACGAGTTGACCGAGCGCATCAAGCCCATCGGCTACCCCGATCCGATGGTGGTCAATCCCCTGAACGAGGATGTCATGTTCGTCTGTGGCGGCGATGCGGATCCGTTTCACTGGATGCAGTCGAAGAGCGCCAACCCCAAGGTGGCGAGAACCCGCAACGGTGGCGAGTCCTGGGAGATCGTCGACAATGGCATGCCTTCCCGCTTCGATGCCAGCTTCGAGGCCATGTGCCTGAATGCCTGGCCGGGAGGCTTGAGCATCTACGCCGCGAACACCGACGGCGAACTCTGGTCCACGGACGACGAGGGCGAGTCCTGGCAGTGCGTGGCGAGCGGCCTTTCGCCGATATCGAAAACCATCCACCACAACATCCTGCAGAAGGACCTTGCCTTTGATAAGCGTGAGAGGGAACAGGCCTGACGCGGTAACCGGAAAATCGGGGGAAACTTGATGGGCGCATCGGGCGAGCGGCGGTACACGCTTGAATACCCGGAGCTCGGCACCGGGCCGGTGCCGATCGAGCCGTATATTTCAGCGGAGTATTTCGAGAAGGAGCGCCGGCGCATATTCCGGAACACATGGTTGCACATGGGCCGTGCGGACGAGATACCGCAACCCGGCGACTATGTCGTTCGCTCCATCGATGTGCTTCCGGCCTCCATACTGATCACGCGTGGGGCCGATAACCGCGTGCGGGCCTTTCACAACGTCTGCATCCACCGCGGCAACAAGCTGGTGTGGGACGAATGCGGCCGCCGCAACCGGTTCACCTGCAAGTATCACGGCTGGACCTACCGCAACGACGGCAAGCTCTTCGGTGTTTCCGAGGAAGACATGTTCTTCGACCTGGACAAACCGAACCTGGGGCTGCACGAATTGCCCACCGAGACCTGGAACGGCTTCGTCTTCGTGAATCCGGCGCCGGAACCCGAACGGACGCTTACCGAACACATGGAAGAAATCGACGGCCTCACGGCCGGCTATCCGTTCGATGCGTTCAGCGTCTGCTTCTGCTATCGCGCCCGGCTTCGGGCCAACTGGAAAGTGCTGGTCGATTCCCAGCAGGAGGGCTATCACGCCAAGACGCTGCACCGCCGCTCGCTGCCTGGTTTTCTCACCAACCGGCAGGAGCCCTCTCGGCACGTCGTCGACATACGCCTGTTCGAGCGCAATCGCCTGATCTCCTACTACGGGAACCGGGAGTTCCAGCCGACGCCGAGTGCGTTGCAGGCCTTCGCGCACGGCCCGTCGGTGGCCAACTTCGCAACCGGGGAGACGCCCCCGGGCATGAACCCGGCAAAGGACCCGAACTGGGCGTTCGACGAATACGTGGTCTTTCCGAACATGCAGCTGCTGCTGTTCGCCAACATGTACATCACGCACACCATGTGGCCCATTTCCGTCAACGAAGCCATCTGGGAAGCGCGGGGATACCTGCCGCCGGCGAAGACCGTGCCCCAGCGCTTCAACCTGGAGCACAGCAAGGTGCTGTTGCGCGATGCCTGGCTGGAGGACGGCAGCACGCTGGAAGCCACCCAGGTGGGGCTGGAATCCGGCGCGATCACCCACCAGATCCTGCAGGATCAGGAAGTGCTGATCCGGCACTCGAGCAAGATCATCGATGACATGGTCAACGCCTGATGATCGGCGGCGAGGCCAACACGGCCGCGGAGATCGAGCCTTGAGCCTGCCCCCGGAATTCGCGGAACTGCTGCCGTTCGCGGACAAGTGGGCATTGCGCACCGAAGCGGAGCGTCAGGGCGCCCGGCTTGCTTCGAACATGGAGGACATCGGCGCCTTCTATACCGCCATGCAGTCCCGCATCGACGACATCCTGACCATGCTCAAGGATCACGATCCCGCCGCCCTGCCGGACGAACTGAAACCGCTTTTCCACCTGACCCTGTCCTACTGCGAAGTGGCGCCCGCCGTCGAGTTGTTCAAGCAGCCCGCCGTTGTGGACGGATTCGAGCCGCACCGGCTGGTGCGCGTCGAGATACCCAACATGACTCCGCCGGATGACTGAGCCACGCGCAAACCGAATTCGGATCGAGGACCATCCATGACAGAGGAAAGCGAACTGCTGCAATTGAGGCGCCGCCTCGCACGCCTCGAGGACATCGAGGCGATCCGTGCCCTCAAGGTCCTGTACGGCCGCTACTGCGACCCGACCCACAACCTCGACGGCATGATGGCCCTGTTCACCGAGGACGCCGTCTTCGACATCGGCGAGGAGTACGGCTCCTACAACGGCCACGACGAGATTCGGACTTTTCTCGAGGGCGCCGACGACATCATGCTCTGGGCGATTCACTACATGATCGCTCCGCACATCGAACTCGCCGACGACGGGCAATCGGCGCATGGAACCTGGTACCTGTGGCAATTGGGGACCATGCCAAGCCCGGACGGCGACGGCAGGGAGCCCGTCTGGATCGCCGGCGTATATGACGACGATCTCGTCAAGATCGACGGTCAATGGCGTTTCAGCAAGGTGGCGCTCAGGATGCAGATCATGAGCCCCTATTCGGAAGGCTGGGTGAAGACGCCCTGGATCGGCCAGTAACCGGCGCGAGCGAGCCGCCCGGTTGCTGCACTACGATTCCATCGCCGAGGTTGCCGCGCTGATCGAGCGGCGGGATATCTCACCTGTCGAACTCACCCGGGCTATCCTGGCACGCATCGATGCCCTCGATACGGATTTGCACGCGTTCATTACCGTGTGCTCTGACTTCGCACTGTCGCAAGCCCGCTTCGCCGAAAAGGAGATCGCCGCCGGAAACTACCGGGGGCCGCTACACGGCATACCCTTCGGGGCCAAGGATCTGATCGATACCGCGGCTATTCGAACCACCTGCGGATCGAAAATCCTCCGCGACCGTATCCCCGCCGATGACGCCACCGTAGTCGCACGACTACGCAAGGCGGGTGCGGTGCTGGTCGGCAAGCTGGTGATGACCGAGTTCGCGGGCATCGGCTATCACCCTGACGTGGTTCCGCCGTGTAACCCGTGGCATTCCGGGCATTGGACCGGCCAGTCCTCCAGCGGCTCGGGCGTCGCGGCGGCGGCGGGTCTCTGTTTCGCCACGCTCGGTACCGACACCGGCGGAAGCCTGCGTTACCCGGCCAGCGCCTGCGGGGTGGTTGGCCTGAAACCGCCCTACGGGTGCGTCAGCCGCCACGGCGTATTTCCCCTTGCCGAAACGCTGGATACCGTCGGCCCGATCACGCGCACGGTCGAGGATGCCTGCATCGTTCTCAACGCCATGGCGGGCGAGGACGAACTCGACCCCACGTCATTGCGGAGCCCAATCCCCGACTACCGGGCAGCGCTCCGCGACGACCTGCTGCCGTTGAGGGTCGGGTTCGCCGAATCGATGCTGGAGCGGGTGGTGGATGCCGAAGTGCATTCGGCGGTCGAAACCGCAGTCGGCGTCATGGCGGGTCTGGGCGCCGGGATCGAGCCCGTCACGGTACCGATGATCGATGCATCCGTGGAAGCCTGGGGCAACCTGTTCGTCGCCGAATGCCTGCTGGCCCACGCGGACTACTACCCGGACCCCGCCCCGTATTACAGGGAGTCCCTGCGCTTTTTCTTGGAACAGGGCTCCGCTCTTCCGGGAACCAAATCCGCCCGGGCGCTTCTCCCCCGGCTCGCGCCCCGCCGAGCCGTGTCAAAGCT
>JAPOON010000064.1 GCA_026713405.1 Gammaproteobacteria bacterium | reverse complement strand
GTGCCAATCAGGGGGTCAATATTGCACGCCGATAGGGGGTCATTCTTCAATGCCGATTGACAGCAGTACGCGGCCAAGGGCCAGGGCATGCTGGCCGGCCTCGCGATCCTGTTCTGCGCGATGGTGATCGACCGCATCGTGCAAGGACACTACAGGCGCTCGACCTCGCGCCACCTGCCGGGGCGCTAGACGCCCCCGGCTCTCTCATACTTGCCAATTCCTGCATGTCAGCATTCGTTGATTGATATGTTTTCTGACTGAACGCACCTCTAGCATCGGAAGCTGGATCACTTCCGCAGGAACATGCCGCCCACGCCGAGCGATCCCATCACCGACGTCGTCTTGTCCTGGGGCTCGCCCGGCGTCTCATCCCAGGACCAGGTGGCGGTTCTCAGGGAGGCCTTGGGGCCGATCTGCTCGCCCGGCTATGCCGAAGCCAACGCGGAAGTCCTGAACGGGCCTGTCAGCAGCTGGAGCGAGCTCACGTTTCTCGACTTCGCGGCGGCCCGGAAGGTATCGGGGTCCTGGTGGGATGACTGGTTCGAGGCCATGGGGCGTCCGGAGGCCGCACCCCGTTACCGGCGATTCAACAGCTCTGCGTACCTGCTGGAAGCGACCATCGCGGGGCACGGCATCGCATTGGAATGGCGGGGGTTCATCGAGCGGCATCTGGAGACCGGCACAGTGGTCGCGCTCAACGGACGGCTTCGTCGAGACCGGCAATACCTACTACTGCGCGCTCACCGAGAAAGGGCAAAGAAACCCCCTCGCGCGCAAATGCCTGCAATTCTTCGAGGGCTCGGCATGAAGCCCACGAGACCGGCGCATCGCCATAGGACACCCGGAGCCAGGAGCCCACCCGGCCGCCCGATTGGTCGCTAGCTTAATTCTGGTAGTCCCACGCCTGCATGCCGCGGGGTTCTTCCCAGGACATTCCGAACCCGCGACCGCCCCCGTAGTCCAGACATGCCGCACGCACCGCAGTCGCGGGCGGGAAAGGAGTTCATGTGGACCATTCGAGAAGAGCGTTTCTGGCTGCCACGGCCGCTGTAGCCACTCTCCCCATCGCCGGGTGCACCAGCCCCTACGGGAGCCGAACGTCCTATACGAGCGAGATCCTGAAGCCGCAGAACCGGAGCATCGTCTTCGACTGGGTGGATGCGGCCCTGCAGCAGGTGCGCGACCAGAGGATCCCGCCGCCGCGGGCCGCGTACGTGTGCGCCCTGCCCATGGCCGCAGGGTTCCTGGCGGCGAACGGAATCGTCCAGGTCTATGGCGAGCCCTTCGGGATCGGGGCCGGCCCGCCGGACGCGAACCCGGAAGTGGCTTACGGCGTCGCCTTCGCGATGGCGGCTGCGGAAGCGTTCCAGCAGCCGTTCCTGCTTGAGCGCGCCGCCTTCCTGCGCCGTTTCCCCGGGAGCGAGGCCAAGTCCCTGGGCGTCGAGTGGGGCCGTGTGGTCGGCCGCCGGGTGCTCGAGATGCGCACCGGCGACGGCTCCGAGCCCAGCAAGGTGAACTACTATCTCGGACGCTACAAAAGGCGCACCGATTCCTTGCGCTGGCGCCCGACTGCACCCTTCTACAGCGCCAGGCCGGGGCCGGCCTTCACCTCGTTCGAGCGGTGCCTGTTCCCGGGGCATGGCCAGATCACGCCCTGGACCATGACGAGCGGGGCACAGTTCCGCGCGCCCGAGTTTTACGATCCGGCGAGCCCCGAGTTCGCCGATGAATTCGACATGATCCGTCACCTTGGCGGCGCGGACAGCACCGTTCGGACCGATGATCAGTCGGAGATCGCGCTCTTCTGGGAAGACGGCCCCTGGGGCGTCACGCCGCCCGGGCATCTCATCTGTATCGGCATACAGCTGCTACAGGACCGCGGCCTCGAGTTCATCGAACTCGCCCGCGCCTTCGCCCTGATCGGCATGACCCAGTGCGATGCGTCCATTTACGCCTGGGACAGCAAGTGCCATCACGACATCGTCCGCCCGGAGAGCGCCATTCGCGTGAGGGCGCCGGAGTTCGGGAACTCCGATCCGCGAGTCGCCAGGCAACCGGACTGGCGGAGCTACATCCCGACCCCGGAGTTCCCGGCCTACCCGTCGGGGCATTCGACGTTCGCCGCCACCGGCGCCGAGATGATTGCGCTGATCTATGGCCGCGACGATGTCTCGTTCTCGGGCGGGTCTCCCGACCTCGTGCTGTGGCCGCGGTTGAGGGGCATCAGCCGGAGCTGGACCAGCCTGAGCCAGGTGGCGGAAGAGAACGGACTGAGCCGGCTCTACGGCGGCGTTCACTGGGAGATCGACCATACCGAAGCGGTGAAGGCGGGCCGGTCGATTGCCCGGCAGGCCTTCCGGACTGCCTTCCCGAAGCGGGCCTAGCCCCGTGCAGGCGAAGGTATCCGCACATGCTCTTTGTCTGGCGGCCGCAGCGGCCGCCGGCATGGCGACGGCCGGCTTCGCCGCGGCGCAGGACATCCCCCTCAATTACGAACGCCTGTCGTCCATGGAAGAGCCCTTGGCGAGGGAGGCCGGAGGCGTGACCTTCGTGCTGACCGGTCTCGTCGACGCGCCGGCGACCCTCGACCGGGAGGATGACGATTCGCTCGATGCGGGCATCGTCGCCAACTTCCAGCTGAGCGCCCTCGACCAGTTGCCGAACCGCTGGCGCGTCGGCCTGGCGTACTTCGGGCAGTACGTCACCGACGAGGCGCTCGGCTCCGACCCCGGCGACAGGTACACGGACAACGCGGCGCTCTCCGTCGGCGGCTATTTGGGCACGGTGCTGGGGGGCAATGTCTCGGGCATCGTGCGCGAAGGAACGCGCCGCAGGCGCGGAGCCGGGAATGCCTCGCTCGCCTTCGACAATGCCCTCGGCGAGCTCGCCAACGTGGGCGCCGGCTACACGGTCCGGCTCGGCCCGTGGATCGTCGGCGCCGTCGTGGACGAGGACGCCGACTTCGATATCGGGGCGACGTTCCAACGTCCGATCGACGACACCGACTACCGGCTGACCGGGCGCGTGACCCAGAGCGTCTATGCCGGCGCCGACGGAGCCCGGCAGTTCGACTCCCTGGCCATCGCCGGCGTCGGCGAGGTCATCTACGGCAGCACCGCGTTCGATGTCGGTGTGGGCTACGAAGAGTTCTCGTCGAGCGGCCCGGATGCCAGCCGCTGGTACGTCTCGGCGGGGGGTCGCAGGAAGACCGGTGTCGTGAGCCTGTCTCTCGAAGGGCATCTGGGCCGCATCGAAGGCGAGGACGAGAGATCGGGCGCGCTCGGCGCCCAGTACGATCTGGCCCGCGGCATGTCCGTCAATCTCGGGGTCAACTATGCCAAGGCCCTGGTCGATCTCGGGGGCGCAAGCTTCGTCAACGCCGAGGATACGAAGGCCGTCGTTTCGCTCCGGTACAGCTTCTAGGGGAACTCAGGGTTCAGGGAATATCTGCGGAACGGGGGCAAGGGCCAGGGCATGCTGGCCGGCCTCGCGATCCTGTTCTGCGCGATGGTGATCGACCGCATCGTGCAGGGACACTACAGGCGCTCGAACTCGCGCCACCTGCCGGGGCGCTAGACGCCCCCGGCTCTCTCATACTTGCCAATTCCTGCATGTCAGCATCCGTTGATTGATATGTTTTCTGACTGAACGCACCTCTAGTATCGGAAGCTGGATCACTTCCGCAGGAACATGCCGCCCAGGCCAAGACGATGTCGGTGTGGGCTACGAAGAGTTCTCGTCGAGCGGCCCGGATGCCAGCCGCTGGTACGTCTCGGCGGGGGTTCGCAGGAAGACCGGTGTCGTGAGCCTGTCTCTCGAAGGGCATC
>JAPOON010000063.1 GCA_026713405.1 Gammaproteobacteria bacterium | reverse complement strand
CCGCCCTCCAGCACCACCTGCCCGTCAACGATCACGGTATCCACGCTCTTGCCGTCGGCCGACCACACCAGGGTACTCACCGGGTCCCACATCGGCACCCACTCGGGGCGCTGCCGGTCGAACAGGATGATGTCCGCCTTCTTGCCCGCCTCCAGCGAGCCGATTTCATCATCCATGCCCAGCGACCTCGCGCCGTTGATGGTGGCCATCTCCAGCGCCTGTTCGGCGGGAATCAGGTTGCCGTCCATGCGGCAGTCCTTGAACAGGGAGGCGGCCACGTGCATGGCCCGGCCCATGTCGAGAAAGTCGGAAGAGGTGGCGCCATCGATTCCCAGTGAAACGCATACGCCTTGATCGAGCATCTCGGGGAAACTGCCGTGGCGGGTAATGCCGTAGGCGAGCCGCAGGTAGGAGGTCATGTCGGCGACCACCTTTACATCGTGCCGTGCCAGGGCAGCGATCTCCTCCGCGCTCGTCAGGGCCATGTGGCGCAGTCGCAGATTGCCCTGCAGGGCATCGATGCTTTCCAGGTGTTCCACCGGCTTGCTGCCGACGGCCTCCACGCACTGCATCACCTCCGCCTCGTCCTCGTTGCGGTGCATGCTCATGGTCTTGCCGTACTCATCGGCGAGCGCCAGGGCTCCCTTTATGAGTTCGTCCGATGCCGTGCCGATGCCCAACAGCATGGGGTGAAAGTCGATGCGCGCATGACCCAGCCGGCTGAACTTCTTCAGCAGCCCGGCGTTGTCCTCCAGCGCTTCATCGGTGGTCATGGAAAACTTGCTGTCGCCCTGCACCAGGTCCATGCACCAGCGGCCGAGAACGGCGCGCATGCCCGTTTCATCAACTGCTCGCGCGACGCTTTCCACGTCGTCGGTGCTGCCACCCTCGGCAAAGGTGGTGGTGCCCGTGCGCAGCATTTCCAGGCAACTCAGCCGGGTGGCGTGGTATTCGTCGTCCGGCGTGAAGCCCTCGTACATCGGGAACACCCATTCATAGATCATGGCGTACGAGTTCACGTGATCGGGGACGAAACACCGGTAGAGCATGCCGGTGACGTGGCTGTCGCCGTTGATGAAGCCGGGCAGTACCACGCGGTCGGCCGCGGAGATGGTTTTTCGTGGCCGGTATTTGCCGTTGAGTGTGGCACTCTTGCCGATCTCCATGATGCGGCCCGCATCGATCGCGATAAAGCCGTCGGTGACGATACGGCGTTCCGCGTCCATGGTGACCAGGGTGCCCCGGTCGATCAGAATGTCGATTTCCCGCATGTTTCCAATTTTCCGGAGCGCCGGGCAGGGTCGATCAATGACAGGCGTTCGCGCCCGGCGACCGTGCCTTCCCCGGCGTGAGGCATCCCATCGCCGCCCGACTTCACGCCTGCGCCTGCTCAAAGGCATGGGCGGCCCGAAGCAGCGTTGCGTCGTGCCAGTGGCGGCCGACCAGTTCCATGCCGATGGGCAGACCATCGAAACTGCCGCAGGGCACGTTCATCGCCGGGTGGCCGGTCAGGTTGAAGGGGCAGGTATTGGCCACCTGTTCCATGGATTTTGCGACTTTCTCGATCATGGGCGCATCGTCTGCCGGCAGCGGTTGGGCCTGCATCGGTGTGGTCGGCATGAGTAACAGATCGCAATCCTCGAGGGCCCGGTCATAGTCCCGGGCCAGACCCAGGCGCAGGTTCTGGGATTTCGCGTAGTAGAGCCCGCCGTACTGCTCCTGCATGTGCTCGCCCAGCAGCAGAATGAACTTGACCCCTGGCGTCAGGCGCTCTGCCCGGTTGCGCATGGCATCGCTGAGCGCCTGCATGAGATCGGTGGGATAGCGGCCGAGCCAGCTCGAACCCATGCCGCCGGCGGCGGCCATGACCCTGCTGACGCCTTCGAGCCCGACGCCCATGTAGATGGGCAGGCCGTCGCGATGGAAGGGCAGGGAAAGATCGACAACGGTTGCGCCGAGTGCCTCGAACCGGTGCGCGGCCGCCCGCACTGTTTCGTCCACTTCCGCGGTGGACATTCCCGGCCAGCCGAACGCCTCCGCCACCACGCCGATGCGCAGGCCGTCCACATTGCCGGTCAGGGCTTCGGAATAGTCCTCCTGCCGAATGCCCGCCTGCCGCGAGTCGCAGCCGTCCGGCCCCGCAATCACCCCCAGCAGCAGGGCCGCATCGGCGACGGTTCTGGTCATGGGGCCGAGGTGATCGATGGTGTACTCCAGGAGCATGGCGCCGGTATAGGGCACCAGGCCGAAGGTGGGTTTCAGCCCGTAGATGCCGGACCATGAACTCGGTACGCGGATGGAGCCCGCCTGGTCGGCGCCGATTGCCATGTCCACCTCGCCGCCGGCGACCAGTGCGGCGCTGCCGCTCGATGACCCGCCCGATGAATAACCGCGCCGGTGCGGATTGTGTACGGGCCCTGTGTCCGCCGTATGGCTGCCGCCGGACAGGCAGAAACTCTCGCAGACCGCCTTGCCGGCGATCTCGCCGCCGGCATCGAGAATGCGCTGGACGACCGTGGCATCCGCGTCCGGCACATAGCCCTCGAGAACGGAACTGCCGTTCATCATCGGCATGCCGGCGACGCAGACATTGTCCTTGATGGCGATGCGACGGCCCTTCAGCAGTCCGTCGGGCGCCCCCGTGACGGCGCATTTCCAGTACCAGGCATTGAGAGGATCTTCTTCGGCGGACGGTCGGTAGCCGCCGCTGCGCGGGTAACTCGGGGGTTGCGCCGGTTTCTCGAGTTGGTCGACACGGTGGAAAAAGCCGCTGACGCCCTCGGACAACATGGCGAAAGTGGTGAGTTCCTCTTCGGATACCGGCACATTCAAGCGATCGGCGGCGTTGCGTAACTGTTCGGCCGTTGGTGCGCTGACCGCCATCAGCCCACCTCCACCGATACGAAACGTTCCGTCGGGAAGCCATCGATGACCGCAGGTTCGCCGTAGAACTCCACCGCGGGGCCGATTTCGGCCAGGGACAGGACCATGTTCATCAGCCGTTCCGCCTCGGGAGAAAGCTCATTCAAGGGATGCGCGTTCAGGTAACCGAACACGTCTTCCATGCGCGGCAACATGGCATCGTAAAACGCCGTTATATCCGCCATGGGGCTCGACGCCCGCTTGTGGCCCCGGCTCACTTCGTCGGG
>JAPOON010000062.1 GCA_026713405.1 Gammaproteobacteria bacterium | reverse complement strand
CGAGCGAATTGACTCTGACCCCTTTAATTCCGAATTGGTCGGGCTAGGAGCCCCCGGAAAGGCGCCTGAAAATCTCCTTGACACGCTCTGCATTGGTGCCCATGTCAGTCAGCCCCACCCTCGAGATTGAGCGCGCATCGACCACGGAACCCTGGGGGTAGGCCCGCACGCGCACGGCCACATCGTCCTTGAAGCCGAACCAGAAGGTGGTGTCGACGGCTTCGATCAGGCCCTCTTCGGGATGGGTGGCCACCACTTCGAGCCCCATGTCCATGAGTACGAAGAGCGCCTCGTCGAACGCCTCATCGGGTGTAGCGCGCAGCAGCAGCGGCTCTATCCAGGGGAAGAACTCCGCCTGCAGCGGGGCAATTTTTTCGGCATCGAATTCGAGCGGATTGGCGCCCTCGCCGCGCAAGCCCACGATCTCGATGAATTCCGGCGGATCTTCCGTGTTGGTGGATACATGGTGGATAAGCGGCCCCGAAAGCCCTTTCAGAAGCTGCATGCCCAGGAACACCGCAACGGCGAAGCCCAGGGCCATCCCGGACACGGTGGCCCACAGGTCCCTGGACAGCGAGCGGCGCCTGGCGGCGATGACGCCGGGGATGCCGCCCCCGAGCCCGACGAGCGCCAGCAGGATGCCCAACTGCAGCAGAATGAAGCCCACCTCGAAACCCCACAGGCCCGCGCGGGTACCCAAAGCGCCGATGGGCAGCAACAGAACGGCTGCAACGCCCCCGTAAAGGATCGATTTCGACCACCAGGTTGTCATGTTTCTGCTTCCGCCAGTCCGACCAAGCAAGCATATAGCAAACCGTCGGCCCGCGGTCCCGGCGGGGCGAATCGCCGCCCCCGGCGCGCCGGGGGGCTGCCTTCCGGCCAGGGCGCATCGGGGACGTCGCACCCTGTTGCCGCTCCCGAAAGGCTGCCTGCCAAGCACCGCCGCATCCGGTATAGTGCGCGCCCTATCGAGCCCCGCCGGAGTCAAGGAGAACCCCGTGCCCGCCAAGTCCATGGACGAACTCGTCTCCCTGTGCAAGCGACGCGGTTTCATCTTCCAGGCTGCCGACATCTACGGCGGTTCCCAGGGCCTTTACGACTACGGCCCCCTTGGCGTGGAGCTGAAGAACAACCTGAAAGCCGCCTGGTGGCGCGCCATGGTCTACGAACGGGACGATGTGGAGGGCCTCGACTCCGCCCTGCTCACGAACCGGCGCATCCTGCAGTACTCGGGCCACGAAGACACCTTCTCCGACCCCATGGTGGATTGCCGGCAGTGCAAGAACCGCTGGCGGGCCGACCTGGTGGCCGGCAAGTGCCCCGGCTGCGGTTCCGACGACCTCACCGAACCCCGGCCGTTCAACCTGATGTTCCGCACCGCCTTCGGCCCCGTGGACGACGGCACCTCCCACGTCTACCTGCGCCCGGAAACGGCCCAGGGGATCTTCACCAACTTCAAGAACGTGATGGATTCCACCTCGCGCCGGCTGCCGTTCGGCATCGCGCAGATGGGCAAGGCGTTCCGTAACGAGATCACCCCCCGGAACTTCATCTTCCGGGTACGGGAATTCGAGCAGATGGAACTGGAATTCTTCGTCGAGCCCGGGGAGGACGAGGAGTGGCACCGTCACTGGCTGGAGGCGCGGCTCGACTGGTGGGCCGAACAGGGCGTAAGCCGCGATGCGCTTTCCATCTACGATGTGCCCGCGGATGAACTCGCCCACTACTCCAAGGCGACCTACGACATCATGTATGCCTTTCCCAACGGAGAGGAGGAACTGGAAGGCATCGCCAACCGCCGGGATTTCGACCTGGGGTCGCATTCCAAGAACCAGGACGATCTCGACCTGGCCGCCCGGGTGACGCCAAACACCGACTCTAACGCCAGGCTCGCGGTACGCAACCCGGAAACGGGAAACTGGTTCGTTCCGTACGTCATCGAGCCCTCCGGTGGGGTCGACCGTGGCGTGCTGGCCATCATGAACGAGGCCTTCCGGCAGGAGGAACTCGACAACGGCAGCACCCGCACCGTACTCGGTTTCAAGCCGCACCTGGCGCCGATCAAGGCAGCGGTGCTGCCGCTGAAACGCAACCACGAGGGCATCGTCGCCAAGGCGCGCGCCGTCAAGCGGGACCTTCAAGCGCTAGGTCTCGGCCGCATCCTGTACGAACACACCGGGAACATCGGCAAGGGCTACCGGCGCCACGACGAGGTCGGCACGCCCATGTGCATCACGGTAGATTTCCAGACCATCGAGCAGGACGACACGGTCACCGTCCGCAACCGCGACACCATGGCGCAGGAGCGGGTGGCCGTTCCGGAACTGGGTGATTTCGTCAGGGAACGGTTGAGTTTCGACTAACGGGGCTACGCCCCAGCCCGACGAGAAAACAGTGACCGGGAGGGATTTGACTCAGTTGACAACCTTGTCCGCGAAAAAGAGGTCTAGGCGCGTTGCCGCATGGCACGATGGCCCTACGCTCAGCCCCGAATCTGCCGGAACACCACCGACCGCAGGTCGTCCCGCCAGTCCGGCGGCGCAATGCCGTAGTCATCGGCGAGCCTGGAACCGTCCAGCAGTGAATTCAGCGGGCGCTCCGCCCGGGTGGCCCGCTCGCTGGTGGGAATCGCCACCACCTTCGGCGTCGGCCCTGCCGGGTCCGCTTGGCGCCGATACGCGAACACGGCTTCCGCGAACCCGTGCCAGGTCGTCGGCGGCGCACTCGCAAAGTGATAGGTGCCGAATCCCTCCGCCTCTCGCAACTTCCCGGCAATTCGCCAGACCGCCCCCGCGATGCTCACCGCCGCGCAGGGCGTGCCGTGCTGATCGTTCACCACCCTCACCTCTTCGAGGTGCGAAAGACCGAGCATCGTCCTGACGAAATTGGACCCCGTTGCGCTGAACACCCACGAGACGCGCAGGATGAGATGCCGGTCGAGACAGGCACGTACGGCGCGCTCGCCTTCCAGCTTGGACCGCCCGTAGACATTGAGAGGCGCGGTGGCGTCATCCGCCCGATAGGGCCGCGACCCCCTGCCGTCGAACACGTAGTCGGTCGACAGGTGAATCAGGCGGCACCCCCACTCGGCGCAGGCCGCCGCCACGTTCCCCGCCCCCTCGCCGTTCACCGCCATCGCCATTTCAGGCTCGTCTTCGGCCCGCTCGACCTGCGTATACGCCGCCGCGTTGACGACCAGGTCGGGCTGCGCCGTGCGCACGACAGACCGCACGCTTTCCCGCCGCCGGATGTCCATTTCCCCCGACGACGGAGCATGCACTTCAAACCGGGGGGGCGCCGATTCGCGAAGCGCCGAACCCACCTGCCCTGAACCGCCGGTGACCAGAACTCTCATGCCTGCAAATATTGCGCGAGCCCTGGATTGGCCGCATCTTTGACCGACAGAACAGGCTCATCCACCGGCCAGTCGATGGCAAGGTCGGGGTCGTTCCAGAGGATGCCGTACTCATCGTCCGCGTGGCGGAACTCCGTGCACTTGTAGAGTACGTCGGCCCGTTCGGAGAGTACGCAGAACCCGTGCGCATAGCCCGGCGGAACATAGAGCTGGCGGTGATTGTCCTCGCTGAGTTCCACCCCGACCCACTCGCGAAAGGTGGGCGATGCCGGGTCGATGTCCACGGCCACGTCCCAGACGGTCCCCCGCACCGCACTCACCAGCTTGCCCTGGGGATGCCGGCGCTGCAGGTGCAGCCCTCGCAGCACGGCCCGTTTCGACTGCGAGTGATTGTCCTGTACGAAGGCGACATCGAGCCCCGGAAACCCGGCATAGGTCGACAAGTTGTAACGCTCGAGAAAGAACCCTCGTGAATCTCTGTAGACATCCGGCTCGATGATGAGAACCCCGGCAAGTTTCGTCTCCGTGAACTGCATCACGAGATCCCGTTCGGCTCGCTGCAACCCACCCGCTCCGGCGCCGGCCCCTCGCTGCCTTCCCCCGACCCGGCATCCGGCCACCGCACTCCCCGTCCGAACCGGAACGGCAACCGAGCAGCGCTCATGACCCGGCCGCTTCCTTCAGGCCGAGCCTGGCGCCATCGTAGATTCGGCGCGATGCCGCGCACCAGTCCGCGTTGGCGGCGTACCACTCGACCGTGTCCGCTATGCCGGATTCGAAGTCGACGGCGGGCTGCCAGCCAAGCTCAGCGGTAATGCGCGTAGCGTCGAGGGCGTAGCGCCGGTCGTGCCCGGGCCGGTCGGCAACGAACTCGATCAGGCCGAGCAGGCTGTCGGCGCTTTCGCCCCTGCTTGAGGCAACCGCCCGCAAAACCGACTGCACCACCTCCAGATTGGTCTTCTCGCAATTCCCGCCGATGTTGTAGGTTCGGCCGGCACGACCGCCGTCGAGCACGGCAACCAGGCCGCGGACATGGTCCTCCACGTGCAGCCAGTCCCGCACCTGCAGGCCGTCGCCGTAAACCGGCACGCGTTCCCCTTCCAGCGCCCTCAGAATGACGACCGGGATCAGCTTCTCCGGAAACTGGTAGGGGCCGTAGTTGTTCGAACAGTTGGTGACGATCACTGGCAGATTGAACGTGTTGCACCAGGCCCGCGCCAGGTGATCGGCCGCCGCCTTCGAGGCCGAATAGGGCGAATTGGGACGATAAGGGCTCTCTTCGTCGAACTGACCCTCTGCGCCGAGCGACCCGTACACCTCATCGGTGGAGACATGGATGAACCGGCACTCCCGACCCCCGGATGCCCGGTGTTCCCGAATTGCTTCGAGCAGCGTGCAGGTTCCGACGATATTGGTCTGCACGAAGTCTGCCGGACCTTCGATGGACCGGTCGACGTGGGACTCTGCGGCCAGGTGCATCAGCGCATCTGGCGCGAAGTCCGCGACGAGTTTTCGCATCGCGGCAGCATCGCAGATGTCGAGCGCCTCGAACCGGTGACTGGCCCGACCTCGGACGCTGGCGAGGTTGGCCGGGTTTCCCGCGTAGGTGAGCTTGTCCACGGTGCACACGTCATCGCCCCGAACAGCGACCAGGTGCCGGACCAGTGCGCTGCCGATAAATCCGGCGCCACCCGTGACCAGCACTCTCATCTCATATCCTCGATTCGCATCGCGCAGAAAGCTCCTGCTGCCCACCCGCATCTGCTGACCGGCCCAGTTTGAATGTTAGTGCATTGGCGGCGGCGAGTTCGAAGTTTTCGACAACCGAGCGCCGCCGGCACGGTTCCGGGGAACTATCGGTTACCGTCCTGGTCCTATTGTGGACCCGGTCGCAACCGATCGTGAGTAGAGTTCAGTGAACGGAGCCAACGCGACAACGGCGCCCGCTTCCCCTGCAAAGCATCCCGGCGCGACACCGGAGTCT
>JAPOON010000061.1 GCA_026713405.1 Gammaproteobacteria bacterium | reverse complement strand
GTACAGAAGAGCCTCCACAAGCGTATAGCCCAATGTGTCCTCGCCAGCTTCCTCGAGCAGCGCGAACACCGCGATCAGCCCCATGAACGCCAGGAACACCGCGCCGGTGGCCAGCAGCACTGTCGAACAGAGATAACGGTCAAAGCGTTTCATGAGGTCAGGCAGCCGGACAAGGTTTCCTGCGCTGGCGCCAACGGCCTGCGGCAGCCGTCGGCCCTGCCGGTACGTACCCAATCAGGCATCGTTGCAAAACCTCCGCCGCATCAGGCCGCAACCGGCTTGCTCGCGCGGGCGAACAGGATTGCCCCCGCCAGGTAGAAGAGTGCGTGTACCCCCCACAGCCCCATCGGCAACGGAATGACACCTTCAGCCAGCGTGCTGCGGTTGGTGAGCAGCAGAAAATAGTAGGCGAGCAGCACCAGCATGGCGGGCACAACCCGGGCGAACCGCCCCTGCCGGGGCCTTGCCCTGGCGATCCCCAACGCCAGCAGCGTGCTGACCAGGCAGAAGACCGGCAGGCCCACCCGCCAGTGCAGCTCCGCCATGGCCTCCGCATCGCCGCGCTCCCACAGGGCAAGGGTGGGCACGGCATCCTCGTCGATGCGCCGGGGCGGCCGGCGGTCTTCCGCAATTCGCTGGCTCAGGGTTTCGAAAGCGGTGACGCGGTAGTTTCCCGCACCGCTGCCGGCGAGGTAGCGGCGTCCGTCCCGCAGCACCAGGAAGCGGCTGCCGGTTCCCTCGTCGAGGTACTGCCTGCCCTCCCTGGCCCAGACTGTGGCGACCGGCTGGCCCGGCCGGTAATCGGAAATGAATACGTCAGACAGGATTCCCCGATCTTCGCTGACCGACTCGGCATAAATGACCCGGCTGTCCCTGTCGAACACGTTGAAGAGGCCCGGACTCACCGCCTCGAACGCCGTACGGGCGCGCTGTTCCGTCAGCAGCGCGCCAAGGGCGGCATTGCTTGCCGGCGTGACCTGCAACGACAGCCATGCGGTCAGGGCCACCATCGTCGCGAGCGGCACCGCTATCCACTTCAGCAGCTTCTCCGGGCTCGAGCCGCCACACTGCAGCACGGCCATTTCCCGGTCTGCGTGCAGCCGGGAGAACGTGAGCAGCACGGCGATGTAGAAGGCGAACGGCAGCAGCAGCTGCAGAAAGCCCGGCATGCGCAGGCGCAGGATGTGGATCAGCCCCTCGGCTGCGTACTTGCCGGCCGCGGCGTCCTGCAGATAGCCGATGAAGCGCCCGCCCACGGCCACCACCAGCAACACCAGGGTCGTCACCGCGAACACCGAGAGCAGTTCCCGGTTGATGTACCTTGCAGCGACCATGCCTCAGACGTCCTCGGCAATATTCCCGCTGCGCACCGTCAGCCGGTGATGAAGCGGGTGACAGTCCATGCCGGCGCAACGGCGGGCTCGACCGACCAACGACGCCGTGGGCCGGGCAGCATCGTCGTTCGAACGCGGTGGGACTTTTTGCACGGGCTGCTAGAATCGCCGGTTAACTTCAGCGGCACGATTATGAAGTATTCGACGAAAACGGGCAGCCTGACGGCGGCGACCCATTGCCTTGTCTGCGGCCTCAAGGCGGCGGGGAAGGCGGCAACGGAACTCGGTGTCGGCACCGTCTTCGACACGGCGGTACAGGATTTCGACAACAAGGCCGGCACAACCCTGACGGTGCGGCTGCCCGGCACCTCGCGAGTCAAGCGCATCCTGGTGGCCGGCGGCGCCGACGGAGAGGTCGAGCCCTGGCAATTCAGGAAAATCGCCAAAAGCACCGCGCGGGACCTGGCCCGGCTTGCCGCTTCCGGCGTGCGCAACGGCGTGTGGGGCCTCGTTGCCGGCCGGGGAAAGAACCGCGCGCCTTACCGGCCGGCCGCCACC
>JAPOON010000060.1 GCA_026713405.1 Gammaproteobacteria bacterium | reverse complement strand
CCGCAGGAGAGCCTCGAAGAACCTCGACGAATACTACCTGGCCGGGCGCTCTCTCAAGGGTTGGAAGGCAGGCATAAGCATGGCAGCGACACAGTTCGCTGCCGATACGCCGCTGTTGTTCTGCGGTTTGATCGCTACCGCAGGTGTATTCGCGCTGTGGAGAACCTGGGTCTACGGCCTGGCGTTTCTGCTGATCGGATTTCTGTTCGCCGCGCGCTGGCGCAGGGCGCGGGTACTGACCGATGCCGAACTCGTCGAAATCCGCTACAGCGGGCCCTGGCGGGTGCCGCTGAGGCTGACAAAAGCCGTTTACTTCGGCCTTGTGATCAACTCCGCCACCCTGGGGTTCGTGCTGCTGGCCACATTTCAGATCTCCGAGGTCTTCCTGCTCTGGCATGCGTGGCTGCCAGACGGTTTGTACGGCGCCGTACTCACCGCGACCGGGTGGCTGGGGCTCCACCTGTCAACCGGTGCGGCCCAATACGCAACCGACCTGGCAACCGCCAACAACCTCATCAGCGTCGTGCTGCTGCTTGTGTTCGTGGGGCTTTACTCGACAACCGGCGGATTGCGCGGAGTCGTTTCCTCCGACCTGTTCCAGTTCTGCCTCGCCATGGGCGGGTCGATGGTCTTCGCATTTGTCTTGCTGCAGGAATGCGGCGGATTGTCCGGACTGACCGGGCACATCGTGCGCCTCTACGGCGAAAGCCAGGCAGAAGCCATGCTGTCGTTAGCACCTTCGCTTGAAGGGGCCTTGCCCGGGTTCCTGGTGCTCGTGGGATTGCAGTGGCTGTTTCACATGAACAGCGACGGCAGCGGCTATCTGGCCCAGCGCTTCATGGCCTGTGAGGCGGACCGGGAAGCGCGCATCGCCGCCTTCGTGTTTTCCTGGGTGCAAATCCTGGGACGCAGCCTGGTGTGGCTGATCATCGGGGTTGCCCTTCTCGTGCTTTACCCGTTCGGCCCGGCCGACAGCCTTGACCCGGCATTCGCCGCTTCGAGGGAACAGACCTTTCTCACCGGAATTTCCGACTTCATGCCTTCCGGAGCGCGCGGGCTGATGGTTACGGCGTTGCTGGCCGCACTCGCCTCCACCATCGACACGCATCTCAACTGGGGTTCGAGCTATCTGACCAACGACGTCTACCGGCGCCTGGTCTGCCGCCTCTGGCTCAAGCGGGAAGCCCGCGACAGGGAACTCGTCCTGGTCGCGCGAATCGCATCGGTCATCGTGTTGCTTGCGGGCTGCCTGGTCGCCGCCAACCTGCAGTCCATTCAACAGGGGTGGAAAATCTCCCTCCTGTTCGGCGCGGGCATCGGCGCCGTTCTGATGCTGCGCTGGATCTGGGAACGCATCAATGTCCAGGCGGAATTTGCCGCCATGGCGGTTTCCCTGGCGGCAGGCCCGACCCTGATCTGGGCGCTACCGGGCGAAGACAGCGAGTGGGCCCGTTTGGGAGTCATGGTACTCGTTTCGATCACGGCTACCGTCCTGATCACCCTGTTGACCCGACCTTCCGACCGGCACACGCTCCTCAAGTTCTACAGAACCGTCCGCCCGGTCGGTTTCTGGGGACGGACGGCTGTTCTCGCCGGGGACGACCCGGCGGCCGGAAGGCGGGCGTTAGGCAGCACTCTGATGGCAGCGCTGAGTTGCGGCACATCGCTCCTGCTCCTCGTTGTGGGCTTTTCCGGGCTGGCTCTGAGGCTCCCGGGCGAGAGCCCGCTCGCAACGCTCCCACTCATCGTCGGCGCCTTGCTGCTTGCGCCACTGTGGTGGAATCGGCTGCTCCGGAGCGGGGAGACGGCGCCATGAGCAGCGTCGGGCGAGGCAAGGATGCCGCCGCGGCCGGACCCTCGGACTCTTCCGCACAACCCTGGTGGAAAGGCGCCGTCGTCTACCAGATCTATCCCCGGAGCTTCAAGGATTCCAACAACGACGGATCCGGCGACCTCGCCGGCATCACCCGGAAACTGGACTATGTCCACAGCCTCGGTGTGGAAGCGATCTGGCTCTCCCCCGTGTTCCGCTCACCCATGGCCGATTTCGGCTACGACATCGCCGATTACAGGGACATCGATCCGGTATTCGGCACCATGGCAGACTTCGAGAAACTGCTCGCCACCGCACATGGCCTCGGCCTGAAGGTCATCATCGACCAGGTGTATTCACACACCTCGGACCGGCATCCCTGGTTCCGCGAAAGCCGCAGGGACAGGAGCAACAGCATGTCGGACTGGTATGTCTGGGCCGACCCCAAGGCGGACGGCTCGCCGCCCAACAACTGGCTGTCGCTGTTCGGCGGCCCGGCCTGGACCTGGGATGCCGGCCGGCGCCAGTACTACCTGCACAACTTTCTCAGCGAGCAACCGGACCTCAACTTCCACAATGAACAGGTCAGAAGCGCCATTCTGGACGTCGCCAGGTTCTGGTTGGACAAGGGCGTCGACGGCCTGCGCCTGGACGTGGCGAATTTCTATTTCTGCGACCCGGATCTGACCGACAACCCTGCCTCGGGCAGGCGCGATGCAATCCGGCCCTATCAATTCCAGCGTCATGTCCATGACCGTTCCCGCCCGGAGAACCTGGCGTTCGCGGAAACGTTGCGGCGCCTCACGGACAGCTACCCCGGCCGCATGATGGTGGCGGAAATCGGCAGCGCGTCGTATGTGGAACGGAGCATGGAATACACCAACGGCAATCGGCGAATACACACTGCCTACAACTTTCTGCTGCTCGAGAACGGCCCGCTGACCGCTGCGCTGATCCGTAACGCCATGGAGTCATGGACCAGTGAAGCGGCCTGGCCAAGCTGGTCCTTCTGCAATCACGATGTGGAACGGGTGGCCAGCCGGTGGGGCGGTGAGGACCCTCCCAGAGCATTCGCGAAGATGCTTGTCTGTCTCCTGCTCTGCCTGCGCGGCACCATCTTTCTGTATCAGGGGGAGGAACTCGGACTACCGCAGGCCAGGATTCCGCGGGAGGGCCTCCGGGACCCGGAAGGAATCCGGTTCTGGCCCCACGGCCTCGGGCGGGACGGTGCCAGAACGCCGTTCCCCTGGCAGAGCGGCGCTGCTCACGCCGGCTTTTCGGATGTGCAGCCCTGGCTTGGGGTGGATGCCCGACACGCCGAACTGGCCGTGGACAGGCAGGAAGGGGACACCGAATCCGTGCTCAGACTGTCCAGGCAGGCGATTGCCGCCCGCCGTTCAAGCGCTGCGCTGACACTCGGTACCATCCGGTTCGAGGATGCCCCGGAGCCGGTGCTGCACTTTCACCGCCAACATCGGGGTGAACATTTGCAGTGCCTGTTCAATCTGGGTGGCGAACCCACCAGCACGCTCCTCCCGCAGAAACCTCGGCAGTGGCTGATGAGGAGCCTGCAAAGTACCGGGCGCACCGGCAGGGAAATCACACTCAAGGGTTTCGGCTTTGCGGTGTGGCGCTGAGGTCCAGCCCGACTAGCTGACAGCCGCGCAGGACGCGCGCACTACCAGTGAGGTCGGCAGTCTCAAAGACTCGAAATTTTTCCCGTCAACGAGGTCGATGATACCGGCCGCCAGTGCCTCGCCCGCCCGGCGGCTGTCCTGGGCGATGGTGGTCAGCGGCGGCGAAAACCCGGCAGCCATCGGGATATCATCGAAACCGACCCCCGAGACATCGCGGGGCACGGCCAGGCCGGCGTGCTCGATGGCCCTGACGGCGCCCATCGCGACCATGTCGTTGCGCGCAAACAATCCGTCGAAACAGAGCCCCTCTCCGTTCAGTAGTTGGCGCACGGCCTCGTAGCCATCACGATGACTGATCGAGGCCGCCTCGCGGCGCAACGACTCGACCCCCTTGTCCTGCGCCGTTTGCCGGAACCCCCGCCAGCGCTGTTCCTCTTCGGGGTGGTCGATGTCTCCCAGAAAAAGAAACTTGCGCCTGCCGACGTCCCATAAGCGGGACGCCGCCAGCCCGCCGCCACGCACGTTGTCGCTGCCGACCGTCGGAAAAGGCCCGTCGGCGTGCTCCGCGCCCCAAACGATGGCCGGAAGTTGAGCGCCGCGAATTCCCGCGAGCATTTCCCCGCCCTGGTCCTTGCCCAGGACGATGGCCCCATCCACCGGTTTCGAGGCGATGGCCGCGCCCCAATCCTGTGACGCCCCCGTTTCCGCACAGAGCAGCAGGTCGAATCCCCTGGCGGTGAGCGCCTCCGCAATGCTGGACAAAAGGGCAACGGGGAACGGTTCCGACAGCGGGTGATGAGCGTCGGTATCGAAGGCAAGGGCTATGGTGTGCGCCCGTTTCAGCCGCAGATTGCGCGCGGTCTTGTTGAAACGATACCCGTGCTCGTGGGCGATGGTGCGAATGTGGTTCTTGGTGTTTTCGCGAACCAGGGGGCTGTCGCTCAGCGCCCGGGAGACGGTGATCTTCGAAACGTTCGCGAGCCGTGCGATGTCGGCCATCGTGCGGGCCGGCGAGGCGGGCACATTCGCTGCGGTTGGCTTTGCCGCGTCCGACACATTCACTCTCCGGCCTGAACCCTCGGCTTCGTGTCCGGGGCGCAGACAGCTTATGGCAAGTGATTCGGTTCCGTCCAGTTTGGGCAGTCCACTGTACAGCGTCTTTCGACACGCGCATTGATATCGATGTCACCCCCGAATGCGCCGAATCAGAAATCTATTGATATCGATATCATTTTGAGTATCATGAAGCGATTGCGCTCCGGTCGCGGATACTGCGGAGCAGCATTGATGGAGGAAGTCATGCGTATTCGTCAATGGGAAGGTGCGAAGCAATATACGGGCATCCTGCATAGGGGGGCGATTGCCGCGATGTTTGCCCTGGCAGCCCAGGCCGGGGTCGCGGAACCCGAAGAATCAGGGTCGATTGCGCAAGCAGCAGTTCTGGAAGAGATCACCGTCACCGCCCGGCGCGTGGGCGAGAACCTGCAAGCGGTCCCCATCGCGATCACCGCCGCCACCAACGAAGACATTCGCGACTTCGACATCAGGAGCGTCACCGACCTGCAACGCATCGTGCCCTCGCTCACCGCCACCGGGCGCCTCGGCCAGAACGAGGAATCGCTGACGTTGCGCGGCCAGCGGGCCACCGGCGAGTTCATCGGCGCCGGAGCCGGCCCGGCCGTGGTCAGCTATTTCGCCGAGGTTCCAAGCGCCACCACGGGCCCCGGCCTGTATCTGGACCTGGCCAACGTGCAGGTCCTGAAGGGCCCGCAGGGAACCCTGTTCGGCCGCAACACCACCGGCGGCGCCGTGCTTTACGAACCGCAACGGCCCGAGAACGGGTTCGCGGGCTACGCCCAGGGAACCGTCGGCGACCTGGACCGGTTCGATGTCGAGGGCGTGATCAACGTTCCGATCGTCAACGACGTACTGCTCGTTCGCATCGCCGCGCAACGCCAGAGGCGCGACGGGCTCGCGGTCGACGTCAATACCGGCACCGAATACAACAACCGCAAGAACTGGACCGCCCGCATCGGCGTGCAGTTCAATCCCCATGAGCGGGTATCGAATTACTCCGTTTTTCAATCGGTCAACTTCAGCGAGAACGGCCCCGCGACGATCCTGTACGCCGTGAACCCGGCAGCACCGGTCTACCCGTTGCTGCAACCGCTGTTCGCTGCACAACAGCAGCGGGGCATCCGCAAGGTCGCCTTCGGCGTGGACGGGCCGGAAAAGCGGGATACGGACCTGTTCCTGAACCGCACCGAGTTCGACCTCGGCGGGGAGTTCGCCATCACCAACATCTTTTCCTACACCCGCGAGAAAGCCAACCGGTCGGCCGACCTCGATGGAACCATCCTGCCCCTGAACGATTCGCTGGGCATCACGGGTCACGGCGACGGGGCCAACCCGAACCACTCCATTCTCACCGAAGAACTGCAACTCAGCGGCCTGTACCTGGACGGGAGCCTGGAGTGGCGCATCGGCGGCTACCTGGAACGGCTGAGAACCGAAGGCGCCCAGACCTTCTCGCAACGGCTGTCACTGTTCGTAACCACCCACCAGCTCGACGCCCCCCAGTCCATCGACTCCGAGGCGCTCTTCGGCCACGCCAACCTTGACCTGGGCTCGGTTTCCCCATTGCTCGAGGGGCTGAACCTGTCCGCCGGATACCGCTACACCTGGGATGCGGGTTCGCTCGGCTTCGATCTGCTGATCTATCCGGGCCAACTCTTCGAACTGGACGAGATTCCTGCGCCGCAGCCGGGCGATTTCTGTTTCACCGGAGCCCAGTATCCCAACTGCTTCGTCGAGGTCGACAGCAGCGACAGCGGGCAGTCCTGGAACCTGGGGCTCGACTACCGGGTCGGCGAGGACCTGCTCGCCTACCTGAGCTACCGCCGGGGATACAAGAGCGGGGGATTCAATCCGGGCATCGGGGTGTTTTTCGGAACCGCGGTCGAAGAGTTCGCTTTCGGGCCGGAAAAAGTGGACGCCCTCGAACTTGGCCTGAAATCCGACTGGTCGCTGGGGGAGATTGCCGGACGCACCAACCTGGCCATCTACAAGAGCTGGTACAACGATGTGCAGGTGCTCAACAACGTGATCGTCGGGGTGGCCGCCACAACCGCTACCCAGAACGCGGCGAAAGCCACAATCCAGGGCATCGAGGTGGAAGGCGAGGTCCGCCTGACGGCGCAGTTCAGGATGACCTACGGTTACGCCTACACCGACGCAGACTACGTCGACTACGTTACTCCGTCCGGCGAGGACCTTGGCGGCCTGCCCTTCCTTTACACCCCCGAACACATGGTAAGCCTGGGCCTGGCTCTCGACCTGGCATTGCCCTCCGACCTGGGCATGGTGACGGTGTTCGCGAACCACTCCTGGCAGGACGACATGTTCGCCGGATTTACCACGGCCGTGACTCCGGGCGTCGATATTCCCTCCTACGGCCTCACCAACCTCAGGCTGACCTGGAGCGAAATACTCGGCACCGGCATGGAATTGGCGATATTCGTCAACAACCTCTCCGACAAGGAGTACCGGATCGCGAACAACCCGCACTATGGATCCCTGGGTTATGCCCTCACCCAGTACGGCGAACCCAGGTGCTGGGGAGCGTCCCTGCGAATGAGCTTCTGAGCGGGGATGGGCCAAGTGAAACGGCTCGATCTCCTGCCTTGTTTTTTTAAAAAATAAAATGTGTTTTATTTTTCAGCATTACCGTATAGCATAGAGGGTCATCGACTGAATTCGATTACATCAGGAATTACACTGATTTCGAATGGGCGGTGACTGTCGCCGAATCCGGCAGAGATGCGGTAGATGTCGAGACGCCGACGACAGCCGTAGTACCGCCTTTCTGTTTCATCGTTTCATCCCACCTCCCTTGGAATCCATCGGCCCCGTCTCCGCCGTTCCTTGGCTGAGCATCGGCATCAGCCGGCCGCCTTGGCCGTCAACCGCCCCGCAGCAACCACCAGCGGCAGGATCAGGCCCGCGAAAATCGCGAGGCTCACACCCGCAAGTGCCATGAGGGTGACGCTCATGCCCCACAGGTCATAGGACAGCCCTACCAGCGGGCCGGTCACCACGAAGGCGCCGCGAAATCCAAAACTCGCAACCGAGTTGGCGCTCGCACGGAATACCCCCGGAACCCTGGCGTTCAACGCATCCTTCAACACCACGATGCCCAGCCCCCTGGCCACGAAGAACGCGGCGCTCGCAACGATTCCGCCAACGGCTCCAAACGCATCCAGGCCCAGGTAGCCGAGTACCGGCAGAAAGCCGACCACCAGCAGCAGGGCCGGGGCGCCGACGGCGTCTTCCACCTTGTGCGCCCAGCGCCCGGCCAGGGCCGCAACGACAGTCAGCGCGCCCCAGAGATAGCCGAAGTACACCAGCGGAACACCGCCCTGTTCCCAGAGCTTCTGAATCAGCCAGACGGCGTAGAAGGTCGTTAGCCCCCAGATGCAGATCGCCAGGAAGGTCAGCCGCAACACCGCATCGCCATTCAGCAGGTGCCGGAGAATCCGCAGCATGTTGCTGCCGTGCCCGGCGGATACCGGCAGGCGTTCGACCGGCGGCTCGGTGAGGCGCAATGCAAGCACGAGGGGCAGCCAACCCGCGATGACCTGCAGGATCACCAGTTCGTGCATCGACCACCACAGCAGCACGATGGAGCAACCGACGCCCGCCCCCGCCTCCGAGAAACTGCGCCAGGCGTGCAGCTTGCCCACCACCTGACGCTGCGCGTCCCGGTCCCGGTCGAGGGCCACTTCGGTGTCGTAGAGCACCGCGATGTCCGCGCCGGAGATCAGGCTGTGGCCGATGCCCAGCGCCACCTCGAACATGGCAAGCGTCCAGAATCCGTCCGCGTTGAGCAGCAGGCTGTGGCCCACTCCCACGAACACTGCCCCGAGCACGAGCGTGCGTTTGCGGCCGATTAGGTCCGCAACGTAGCCGGACGGCACTTCGGTGATCATTACCACGAAGCCGAACAGGGCCTGCAGGGCGAAAACCTCCTGCATGGAGAGCCCCTTGCTCTGAAAGAATGGCACCGCCACCGGCATGATCACGAGAAAGCTCTCGAAAAAGCCCAGCAGCAGCGTTCGTCCGATATTTTTCGGCAGTTGCGCGTTCATGTTCCTTGACCTGACTGTTCGGCCCGCCAAGCGGCCGGCAAAGACCACCCGAAGGTCCTGATTTGCTGCCCCAGAAACGAAAAAACCCCGAAGGCGGAGCACTTCGGGGTTTCTCGAAACCGGCTCTTACCGATTCGTCAATGCATCCCGAATACGCCGCCATGCGTAATGGCGAACACCATGATGGTTGCAGGGCACAGCATCCCCGCCGCGCGGACGGACGGCCGCACGCGGAAGCTTCGCTGCACCGCAATGGCATGTTCTTG
>JAPOON010000059.1 GCA_026713405.1 Gammaproteobacteria bacterium | reverse complement strand
GCGGCGATGCGGGGCTGGGGGGCCGACGTCGTCGTGCACGGCCGCGATTTCGACGTGGCGAGGGTGGAAGCCGGGCGGCGCGCCGAACAGGAGGGGCTGCTGTTCGCGCCGTCTTTTCATCCGGCCCTGGTGAAGGGCGTGGCGACTTACGCCCTGGAACTGTTCCGCGCGCTCGAGGATCTCGATGCCGTGTACGTGCCCATCGGCATGGGCTCGGGAATCTGCGGGCTCATCCGCACGCGCGACCTGCTGGGGCTGACCACGGAGATCGTCGGCGTAGTGGCGGCGGAAGCGCCGGCCGTGGCCCTGAGCCTGGCCGCGGGGCAGATTGTCGAGACCAACTCCGCGGATACCTTTGCCGACGGCATGGCTTGCCGGGTGCCGATGCCGGAGCCCTTCGCCATCATCAGCAGCGGCGCCGCGCGGGTCGTTCAGGTCACCGAGGAGGAAATCGCCGCCTCGATGCGCGCCCTCTATGCCGACACCCATAACGTTGCGGAGGGGGCGGGCGCCGCTGCGTTCGCCGCGCTGATGCAGGAACGAAGGCGGCAGCAGGGCCGGCGGGTCGCGGCGATTCTCACCGGCGGGAACGTGGATACGGATGTCTTTCGCACCGTGCTGGAGGGGCAATGCCCCAGTCCGACGAGCAAACAGTGACCGGCTGCGTACTTGACCCGTGTGAGGTTCCCTTCCGCGAATAGCTGGCCTGAAACGGTGGCCGTTGCCGTCGCACCGCTGACGGCGAATGCATTAGAATGCGGGCACGCCTTCCCGAGCCGGAGCAATCGAGACGCCTGTGCCGGCTCGCGGTAACGCTTTCTGCGGGAATAGCTCAGTTGGTAGAGCCCTTGCTTCCCAAGCAAGCTGTCGCGGGTTCGAGTCCCGTTTCCCGCTCCAATACAATTCGGGGCTGAACAGCCCTGCGGGCGAACGGGTAACACGGATGCATCGTAATTTTCTGGCTGCAACGCTCGTGGCGGCGACCTTGGCATTGCCCGCAGGCGCGGGCAAGCCGGCATACGCGGCACTGCCACTTGAACTGCCGGGCGGCGAGGCGCTGCCAACGCTGGCGCCCATGCTCGACCGGGTCAATCCCGCCGTGGTGAACATCGCCACGTCCACCACTGTGCCGGTGCGGAACCCCCTCTTCGAAGACCCCTTCTTCCGCCGCTTTTTCAACGTGCCGGACCGGCAGCGGTACCGCCAGACCCGCAGTGCGGGCAGCGGCGTGGTGGTGGATGCGGAAGGCGGGTACATCGTCACCAACAACCACGTCGTGCAGCGCGCCGACAACATCGATGTGACCCTCGCCGATGGCCGGCTGCTGGAGGCGACGATGGTGGGCAGCGATCCCCAGGTCGACCTGGCGGTATTGAAGGTGGACCCGGATGAACTGGAGGAGATCGGGTTTGCAGATTCCGACAACCTGCGCGTCGGCGACTTCGTGGTGGCGATTGGCAACCCGTTCGGGCTCAACCAGACGGTCACCAGCGGCATCATCAGCGCGCTCGGCCGCAGCGGCCTGGGCATCGAGGGATACGAGGACTTCATTCAGACCGATGCCTCCATCAACCCGGGCAATTCCGGTGGCGCGCTGGTGGACCTGAACGGCAGCCTGGTGGGCATCAATACGGCAATCTTTGCCCCGTCAGGCGGGAATGTCGGCATTGGCTTTGCCATTCCTGCAAACATGGTCCGGGCCGTCATGGGGCAACTCATCGACCACGGCGAAGTACGGCGCGGTCACCTGGGCATCGTCGTCCAGGACCTGGCGGTCGAATTGGCAGAGGCCTTCGACGTCGACTATCGGGAAGGCGTACTGGTGGTTGAGGTGATGCCGGAAAGCTCGGCGGAAGCCGCGGGCCTGGAGGCGGGCGACATCATTACCCGGGTGCGCGACCGTGAAGTCAGCAACGTTGACGAGTTCAAGAGCCAGACTGCGACCATATTCATCGGCGACAAGGTCGACCTGGCGGTGCTGCGGGACGGCAAGTCCAGGGACCTGGAACTCGATGTCAAGGAGGACGATCTCGAGAAGGTGCGGGGCTCCCGAATCGACCGGCGCCTCTCCGGCACCGAGTTGCAGAACTTCCGCGATCAGGAAGAGGTTGGCGCCGGGGTGCTGGTGACCGGCGTGGAAGCCGACAGCAAGGCGGCCCGGGCGGGCTTGCGGCCGGGTGACGTAATCGTTGAAGCAAACCGTCAGGCCATCCGCGACCTGCGCAACCTGCGCGAGGCGGCGCGGATGAGCACCGAGCAGATTCTGCTGAGGGTCTACCGGTCGGGACGCTTCGGATACATCGGCATTCGCTGACCGCTCTTCGTCCCGTCTACTGAAACGCCGTGGCGCGATGTGGTTCCGGCATGCCCGGATTGGCCTGCAGCGGCCGGATGGATGAGTGCTGGGGAGTCGTCGGGGCTGAACGCCGCAACCGGCCAGCGGGTCAGTCGAACATGATGACGTTGCGGGCGACTTCCCCGGTCTTGAGCTGCTCCAGGGCCTCGTTGACCTGTTCCAGCCGGATTCGCCCGGAGATCATCTTGTCGAGGTGCAGCTTTCCCTGCAGGTAGAAGTCGATGAAACGGGGCATGTCCACGCGAAACCGGTTGGAACCCATGTTGGAGCCCTGAAGTTTCTTTTCGCCCAGGAACTCGGGGCCGTGGATCTCCACCATGGTGCCGACCGGGATCATGCCGATGACCGTGGCTGTGCCGCCGCGGCGCACCATCTTGAATGCCTGCTGGGCCGTCTTGGCCAGCCCGATGGCTTCGAATGAATAGTGCACGCCGCCCCCGGTGAGTTCGCGAACGGTACGGACCGGATCGTCCTCGGCGGAATTCACGATATCAGTCGCGCCGAATTCCTTCGCCAGGTCGAGCTTGCCGGGAACGACATCGATGGCGATGATTCGCCCGGCCCCGGCGATGGCGGCGCCGTTGATGGCCGAAAGTCCCACGCCGCCGCAGCCGATCACGGCGACGCTGCTGCCGGGTTCCACGCCGGCCGTGTGGATCACGGACCCGACACCCGTGGTGACGCCGCAGCCGATCAGGGCGGCCAGGTCAAATGGCATGTCTTCGCGAATCTTGGCGAGCGCGTGCTCGTGGACGAGCATGTACTCGGCGAAGGACGAGAGGTTGAGGAACTGGGCGAGGCCTTCGCCGTTCTTGGCAAGACGCGGCTCCTCGTCGGGGGGCCGCTGCAATTCCGGTTCGAAACAGAGGGCCATGTTGCCGGTCAGGCACTGCTCGCAATGCCCGCAGAAGGCTGAAAGGCATGTAATGACGTGATCCCCCGGCTTGACGTAGCTGACCATGCTGCCCACCGCTTCGACCACGCCGGCGGACTCGTGGCCGAGCACCGCCGGCAGCATGTGCGGCCAGGAACCGTCCTGAAAGTGCAGGTCGGAATGGCATACGCCCGCCGCGCGGGTGCGCACCAGCACCTCCCGGGGGCCGGGGTTGCCGTGCTGGACATCTTCGATTTGCAGAGGTGTGTTGACTTCACGCAGTACGGCGGCTTTCACTGTGCCTCCCGTCGAAACGGTTCATGGGGTCGGGCGGGAAGTTTGCCAAACAGCCTGGGTGATTACTATCTCGACAAGCCACTTACATGCGCCTTTCCGGCACGCCCGGATTTTCGCAGCGGGCATTGTCGCGCTCTGCCTGCTTGCCGGTTTTGCGCCGGGCCCGGCCCGTGGCTACGAGTCGGACATTCACCAGAAGCTCACTTTCGTCGCGGCCAAACAGCTCAATCGCTGTGTGGCGGGGTCCGGGGTGCCGGGGGTGAACGCGCTGCAGGTACGCCTCATCGCCAAGGCCAACACGCGGCAGGCGGATGCCAACCTGTTCGTGCGCATGTTCCGATGGAACTACTACGACCGCAGCGGTGTTGGCGACCGGGACATACTGTGGGTGATCGACACCCGCTTTCACGAGCATTTCGACGAGGTCGTCCGGCGCATCGGGGCAGCGGATCAGGCCAACGACCGCTACCGGGAGCTCGGGCGCGTTGTCGGCTACGTGCAGGATGTCACCTCGCCGTCCCACGCGGTGCCGGTCTATGCCACGCGCTGGTGGCGCCTGACGCTCAAGGATCGGTTCGACCGGTATCCGGTCGACGAGGAAGCGGTCTCCGGACTGGTCGAAGGGAGTTGTGAAGCGGCGATGAACCCGGCGGCCGATTTCCACACCGTGCTCGAAGAGGCGGCGCAGGATACCCTCGCGGCCGTCCAGCAGCCGGTCACCGGGCTGCCCGTGACCTGGGAGATTTTCTGGCAGGCGCACGAGGACCCGGGCAGGTTCGGATCCTACGGGCCCGCGGGCAACAACTTCGGGCGGGGCGCGCGGTTCCCCTGCGGGCAGTCGGAACGGTGCGTGCTGCTCGACGACGATCCGCTGTATGCGGACTTCGCGGTGCGACGGCATGCGGCTGCGGTGGTTGCGAGCGTGCGTGCGATGATGATTGCGCAGAGGATTCAGCAGGAGGTGTCCGGCGAATGATGCAACCAGGCCGGCAAGTGCGAACACGCGAATTACGACAGCGAGAGCCCGCCGTACCGGTACTGTCGGGCGAGTGAAGATGCGGCCGGGTCTGACTCCCTGGGATTTCAGCGACCGGTCGGCGGCATCGCTTTCCCGGCAGGCAACGATTGCCGAGTCCCTGGGCTACGAATCCTTCTGGTTGCCGGAGAGCCACTTCATCCCGGATGCCATTCCCGATCCGCTGATGCTGCTGGCCGCGGTGGCCGCCGGAACCGAGAGGCTGCGGCTCGGCACCACCTCCTACCTCGTGCCGCTGCGCAATCCCCTGCAGGCGGCCGAGCAGGTGGCGGTTCTCGATCGGTTGTCGAACGGGCGGGTGATCCTTGGCGTGGGGCGGGGCTATGCGTCCGCCATGTTGCGCGCATTCGACGTGGCGCCGAGGGAAAAGCGCGAAACGTTCGAACGCAACCTGGACGTGATGATGCGCGCCTGGAGGGGCGAGGCGGTGCATGCTGGCGAGGGCGGAGAAGCTGTCGTGCTCGATCCGTTGCCGGTCCAGCAGCCGCACCCGCCCGTCTGGGTGGCCGCGTTCGGCCCCAAGGCGCTTGCCCAGGCCGGACGGCTGGGGCTGCCGTACCTGGCATCGCCCATGGAGACACTTGAGAACCTGAAGGCGAACCTCGGGCTGCACGAAGAGGCAGCAGCGGACGCCGGGCACGACGAGGTGGCGGTGCGGCCGATCATGCGCACGGTGTTCCTGGGACATCGCCGCCGCGAAGTGGACGAACTGAAGGCGCGGCTCGACAGCGCAGGCCGGCCGCGCAGCGACGACCGCGCGACGGTGGACGACTGGGCGATCGTCGGCGACCGGGGATTCGTCGCCGCCAAGCTGGACGAGTACCGGGAGGCGCTGGGCACCACCCACATGGTGGTGACGCGATTGCGCATCGGCGGCATCGACGAGGAGCGGCTGCGCAAATCCGTCGCGGAAGTCGCGGAACTGTTTTGAGCGAGGCCATGCAGAAGGCAGGAGACGCGGCGGGCGCCGCGGAAAAACCCGATTACAGGAAGCGGCGGCAGCGCGTGTTCCTGGTTCTCTCAGGCGTGTTCCTGGGCTCTCTGGCGCTGCTGAACGTGCTGGGCATCAGCCGCTTCATCGACCTGTCCTTCACGCTATTCGGCACCTCGATACCCATGGTCGTCGCGGTGGGCGTTCTGCCTTACCCGATAACGTTTCTCTGCACGGACCTGATCAGCGAGCTGTACGGCGAGAAACGTGCCCGGGACATGGTGTGGGTGGGCCTGCTCCTGAACGGCTGGGTGGTGTTCCTGCTCTGGCTGGGCGGGGCCCTGCCGGGATTCGAGCCGATGGACGCGGCCACCGGCCTGCCCGTTCCCGATGCGGCGGGCCGCCTGCCGGTTTTCTACGAGGTGCGGCAACTTGCCTTCGGTGCGGTCGCCGCATCGATGATCGCCTACATGGCGGCGCAGTTCTGCGACGTGCGGCTCTTCCACTTCTGGAAGAACCTCACCCGGGGCCGTCATCTCTGGCTACGCAACAACGCATCCACCATGACCAGCCAGTTGCTCGACACCACCGCGGTGATACTCATCACGCACTTCTATGCCCACGCGCTGCCGGTGGCGGCAGACGAACCCCTGTGGCCGCAGCTGCTCGTCTTCATCGCCTCCGGATACGTCTTCAAGCTGTCGGTCGCAGCGCTGGATACGGGCCCCATCTACCTGGCAGTCCGCTGGCTGCGCCCCTACCTGGGGCTCGATGCGAACGAGGAAGCCGTCGAGGACTGAGCGGATTTGCCTATTGTTCCACCTGGCCCAGATTAGCGTGGATCACGGTGCCGTTGATGACCGGATTCCGGGAAGCCCAGAACAGGGTTTCGGCAATCTCGGCGGGTTCGACGAGTCGGTTGTATGCGGACATGCCGCGCACGGCGTCCATGGCTTCCGGGGGAACGTGGTTTCTGAGCATTTCGGTGTCGGTGAATCCGGGACAGATGCAGGCCGTGTGGATACCCTGTCCGGCAAGATCCTGGCAAGTGGCGCGCATCATGCCGATCAGGCCGTGCTTGGAGAGCACATAAGAGAAGCTGTTCGGCACGGCTTTCTCCCCGAGGGTGGAGCCGACGTACAGGATGGAGGACCCGGCCTTCATGAAGGGGATCGCGAAGGCGTTCAGGGAATTTGGCGCGACCAGGTTGATTTCCAGCGTTGTCCTGAGGCTCTCGCTCGACGTCTCTGCGGCGCTGTCGTTGACGAGCCTTGATGCGTTGTGGATCAGAACGGTCCGCTCGGCCTCCGCGAGTAGCGGGCGCAGGTGGTCGCCGACCGAACCCAGAAAATCGGGGGCCGCGAGGTCGCAGGACATATGGTCAACCGCATCGATTGGACAGGGCCGGCGCGAGAGATTGACGACGCGGTACCCTTCGTCGATGAAGCGTTGCGCGGTGTGCAGCCCGATACCGGCGCTGGCGCCGGTGACAAGGACGAGCTTCATTGGCCGGCGACTCCGGTTGCCGGGTTGTCTCCGGCCGTGGAAACCTGGTTCGCCTCTGCAGTTTGACGCTGCAGGTCCAATTCTCCCGGCGCAAAAGAGGATTGCGCCCACTGCCCGGCTCCGGACGACACCTTGACGGTCAGCCTGTGCATGTCCAGCGCGGCGATGCCGGGGTTCCTGAGCAGTTCCCCGCCCAGCCAGTCCGCGAGTGCTTCCACGGTGATATTGGCTACGGGAAGGGTCAGTACGTCCCTCGGCAGGAAGGGGATTCGTTCACCGTTGAAGTGGGCGACCGTATACCCCTGGTCCTCGGAAATCGCGAGGTGCGGCGAGCGCCCGGGCAGCAGCGTGCGCTCGTCTAGCCCGTCGCACAGCCCCTGCAGGGCGCTCTTGACCAGGTTGTAGTCGAACGCCAACCCGTCCTTTCCCACCTCGGCGTCGATGTCCGCGGCGACCTGAAAGTTGTGCCCGTGCAGGTTCTCGCGCTCGGTGGCCGAGAAAATGGTGAAGTGGGCCGCAGCGAAGTGCAGCGCTTCCTTGCTGATGCTGATGGTGGTGCGGGCCATTGCCCATGCTAACCCCAGCCCGCCGGAGGCACCAATCCCGATGAGGCTTGCAGACACCGTGCGGCCATGCGGTGCGGGCTCCGGCGCGCCAAGCGTGGGACTTCTGGAGGATTTCCGGCGCGTCAGCGGCCTCTGAAAATCAGCCTACCGCGGCGGCGAATTCGTCCAGGCCGGTGAAGGTCCAGGTTGGATTGGCCGCCACTGTCCTGGCGGCGCCGAGGGAGGGGCGGTTGATCCAGACGGTGTCGAGGCCGGCGGCGGTGGCGGGCAGGATGTCGTGGAAACGGCTCTGGGCGACATGGAGGACGGGGCCTT
>JAPOON010000058.1 GCA_026713405.1 Gammaproteobacteria bacterium | reverse complement strand
TCTGCCGATCGGCGCCCATGCGCGCCAGCCGGGTGAACAACCTCGAAGCGTGCCGCAACGTCTTGCTGCGCTCCCCTTCAGGGACCAGGCACGTCTCCACCTCATAATCGGCCGCCCGCAGCGAGTCGCCAAGCCGTTCGCCGTACAGTTCGTGCAGGCCGGGATTCGTCAACACGAAGGCCTTGCGCCCTTTGTTCCAGGCGCGCGCCTGTTGTCCCAGCTGCGCCAACGCCCCGGCGCCTATGTGAATGTCGTAATTCTCCGCGGCCGTGTGCACGGCGATGCAACGTGGCGTGGAAGGCATGTTGACTCCTAACAGAACGGGTGGGGGTAACCATGAACCGGCCTATGTTACCACAGGTTTCAATGATGACGCGGGCTAGCTGCCCTCGCATCGAAGCCCGAACTCCGGCTACGCAAGAAGGCCGTGTTGCGGTTTGAACAGAATCTGGCGGCAGTGGCATTGGAAACGTTCCGGTCTCCTGGAATCCATGGGCCGCCCCGGCCATCGCTGCTACCCATAACGGTGCGGGGCAGGCGCGCATGTGGGCTGTCGGCAACGAGAGGCGCTCCGGCATCGACCATATGAACGGGGCACCTGGCAGCGGGTTGCGGGATGGCGCCGGGACGCCCGCATGTTGCACCCGCGGCGGGCGAAGTCGGTGGATGCAATTCCAAATCCGCACACATCCGCACACCCCCAACGCGTGCGCGTCTCACGTGTGCGCGCGAAGGGCCGGCGCTGCCGCGGCACGGTTCCAGGCTTTCAGGCGGGCCGCTTCGCGCATGATGGCGGATAGGGACTCAGGGCCGGGAAGGCGGTCAGTCCGGGTCATGGCAGGTCACATCTCATCACAAGGGGTGGGTCGTTCGGCCGGGACAGGCAGCGTGCTGACGCCATCTTCCGTGGGCCCGTCGCAGGACGGCGCAAGTGTCGCATGTGGTAAGGGGTCGGGCAGCAGCACAGTGGTTTTGCGCCGCAATCGAGACAAAACCCAGCCAATTGACGCCGGGCGCGAAGAGTGGATGACCGCAGCAGAGACTTGCGATCTACTGCCGAACGCCAGTTTTCATGCCGTAATAAACTATTAAGGATAAGTCAGAGAACGCCGGTTGTCAGACAAAGGATTTCACAAATTTGAGTTCTCCGCGGGGACAAAGAGAACGGACGTCGTTCCGGCAAGTCAGCGCCTCTTTTGTATGCGCTCGTTTGACTCAGGACACCGGACAACAGCTCGCCGAACGATTCCGCATCAGCGGCCAATAGGCCGGCGACAGCAACATGACGCTAACGGCTGGCCAGCGACAGAAATACAGTCCCATTCTCCTGTTCAACCTCCAAACGCGCAGCTCTGCTCAGATGGATCTTGATGATAACCAGTGGCTCCAGGCGGCGAATCCGTTCCACCGCCTCTAACCGGGTTACGGTACCGCTGGGGTCCTGCAGGGAAGCGATCGCAAGTCCGGTGTCCAGACGAGTCGCCGGCATGTGCAGGGACACCCTGCGTGAGTTCTGAGCCTGGCTGGCGCGTACTTCCGGAGGCACGCCTGTCGTACGCACCACGATCACTTCTGCGTTGTCCCGGTTTTCGAAGGTGATGGCGGTCACCACCACTGCCGCCTCGCGAAGAAGGCTTGGGGCCGGTGCAAGTTGCTGAAGGACATCGGCCCCGGCCGGGGTATACGGCTTCGACGTGTTATGGCATCCGACGGCGCTCATTGCGGCCCCGAGGAGCCCGACGGCTACGCCCAGGATGCGACCGGGACGGCGCATGCTCACACTCCTTCGTTGTCCAGCCACAGCCATCGGCCGCCGATATTTTCTCGTTTTCGCAAAACCCGCTCTGCTTCCATGGTGCTATGATCGAACCTCACTCGGGTGCCCACATGCAGCACCCCTGACGCGAGCACAAGCCGGGTGCAAAGGTACGTTCCGGCCCCGTGCAGTTTGACTGACCTGAATGAAAGGTTTCAAAGGTCGCAGCTCCTTTTGCGGGGGCTTGCGGCCACGAAGCAGGAGGAGGGCGGAGTAGACATGGGGGACAGCCGCCTTCAGGACAAGCTGTTCTGGCATCTGCGGAAAAACTGGCATCTGCGGCACCAGCCCGACGACCAGGAGGTCTCGCTGGCACAGACCGTCAAGGGGCTGCAGGCTCTGCTGCTCGATAACGCCGGGGCGATCCTGTGGGACACCCTGTGTCAGGTTTTTTCACGCCCGGTGGAACACGCCGAACTCCACCGTCTCGACGTCGCCTTCTTCCAGGAAGGCCGCGAGCAACGTGTATGGCGCGCGCAAGCAACTCTGGAAAACGGCGAAGTGGGGGTGTTCGGGCTCATTATAGCGCGCTCCACGGGACACGGTAACGACGTCACGCAGCGCGATTTCGGGCACCTGTCGCGCCTGTTCGCGATACGGCCCAAACATTGCGTGCGCCCTTACGTGCAGGGTGCCGCGCCCGTTGCCGGCGGCCTGGCGGCGTATACCGTCGAATGGTGCGAGGAGCATAAGGAACTCGTTTTTGAAGTCAGCCGGGACGGCGGCACCTTCCTCACCAACAGCCCCGAGGCGCATGGGCACTTCAGTCCGCGGGCGTCCCGCGGCGTCTGGCGTCGCGTGGCGGAGGTGTTGTGCTGGTATCCCGAGCTGCGCGGCGTTAACGTTCAGGCAGGGGACTTCATTGGCCGGGCGGGAGCGGCAGGCCAACTGGACATCAAGCTGACAACGGCGCGGCAGATGGTGTCCGAGGTGTCGCCGCCGGAGGACATCGCGGCGATGCTGGGATGCATGATCACGGCAAGCGGTTATCTGAGCGATGGGAGACGCCCATTCGACCGCGATATGACCTTCGAATCTTTCATGGCGCGCATGCAAGGCGTACTGGGGCGGCGTTTCGGCAACAGGGCCCCCGCCATGGCACGGCGGCAGTGGGAGTACTTTCGGA
>JAPOON010000057.1 GCA_026713405.1 Gammaproteobacteria bacterium | reverse complement strand
TCAACCGCGTCCACGCCGTCAGCCATTTCGCGCATGAGAGTTGGCAGGTCGTGCTGCTGCCGGAAGACTCCTTCAATGCCTTCGTTACCGGCGGAACCTACATCGCAGTCCACAAAGGCCTGATGGACGAAGTGCCTGACGACGCCGCCATTGCGGCCGTGATTGGACATGAGATCGGTCACGTGGCCGCCAACCATGTATTCGAACGCCAACAACTAATATCAGGTCTAGTGGAGTATGCCGTTACGAAGACCCGCCAGCCGGGATCGGCTTACGCCTACAGCGCATTGAATGAGACTGAAGCCGACAAGATCGGCATCTTATACGCGGCTTTGTCCGGCTACTCGCCCTACGCCGTGTCGGATCTGTGGGGCAAGATGTCGAGGAAGCATGGCAATGACTGGTCCTGGTTTCGCACGCATCCTTCGAGCTCCGACCGGACGCAGACGACCTGGAAGATGGCCGAAACAGCGGAGAGGTATTATCGGCCAGGAAGGAAGAATCCGAATCACAAGAATCTCGTGCGCTGCAACGAATTTTGGTGCAACGAATAGACTGGAGAAGTTTCATGAATTCGTTGCTGCCAGCATGTCCGGTTCTCTTGTTAAGTGCGTTTCTGACAGCGGCCTGCGGACCCGCACAGAGGACGGCAGCCGGGGACTGCTATTACGCCGGAAAAGGCGCACTGCAGGTGCTGGGAACGATCGGGGACGCGACTTCTGAATGGGCCGATGGCATGCTGGAGCGGCAGTACCAGCGAGAGCAAATCGAACTGGCGGAGCTGAAGGAAGAGCTACGGGAGGCGGATATGGATCGGCTTGTGAACGAGTACAGCCGAGCAGTCGCAACCGAGAACACCTACAGGGCCACCAACCTTGAAAACGAAATCGATTTATTGGGCATGAAAGCGAACCGGGCCGGTCGCCTGACCGACAGCATCAAGCGTTATCAGGAACGTCGGCAAAGGGAACTGGCCAGCGGTCCGCGAAAGTCTCTCAGCCAGATGGTCAACGAATCCGGTGACTGTGAATGATTACGGCGGTCCTGCGTCGCCTGGGAACTGAAAGGTCGTTCCGCGTCGCTGCGGTGTGTTCTCCGCCCGCCCGGGGACGAGACATCCTAGCAGAGGTATGAGAAGGAAAAAAACATCGTTCTTCTCCAGTCCGTGATCGAAGATACGCATGCCGTCAGTTGTTGCAAGGAAATTTCGACCCCCTCCCATCGACGGCGCCCTGCTCGGCATACGGAGGATTCACGCGTTGTTGCACTCCGGGGTGGTTTGGATAGCGGGCGAACCGTCATGCTTGGTTTTTCGCTTCGTCGAGGTTCTTCCTCTTGAGAACACTGAGTGGACATCCAGAGACCGCATACGTGCCGCCCTGCAATACGATGCCGAGACGAAACGTACACCTATGGCAGTCCCGGCGGTGCGGACGTTCGCACCGGCGTTCCTCGCCGACTGCCCCCAAGCGCCGGAAGCCCGTGAAGCGGATCATACTGCCTGCCTTCGGTGATCGGCGCGTCGATGCGATCAGCGTGAAGGACATGCGCACCTGGTTCGACGATCTCTCGGTCACGCAGGCGGGATGGGCGAACCGGGTGCTGGCGGTGCTGTCGTCGATGATGCAGCACGCGGATTACGGCGGCGCAATGCGGGTTTCGAGGTGCACGACCTGACGGACGACGAATTCGCCGCGTTCGCGCGGAATGCGTCGGTTTCGATGTTCTGGTCCTTGTTGCAGGGACTGCTGTAGACGTAGATACAGGAGGCAGGAGGAAGAACACCGATAATGAACAAAGAAATCGGGACAAGCTGCGAGATCGCAACCTGGGGCGTCTCCGTCAGCGCGGTCGGAACCCGCATGTCCCTCTATCTCGGCAGCACCGAAGCCGGCCAGACTCGGCACGCGGGCGTGATCTCGCGGAAAGCACCGACAGGACGGCGCACGAGGGCGAATTGGGGAACCGCGCCCGGGGGCGCTGAGGCCGCCGGGCGGGAGTTTCCACACGTCATCCCTGCCCGGCGGCAGTTCGAAACGACGTTTTTCCGGCGGGCGCCGCTTGAGCGGCCCCGGCACTTGGTGCGGCCCAAATGGGGACCGGCCTTTTGGACCCGACCTATCGCACTGTCAAGTAGGCACAGGCGCGAATCCGCTTGTGTGGTGGACGAAGGTGCGGGCGTTCGGCGTCCCGCACGGCCCAATGCCACTCGGCACGGTAGGCGATTGCAGCGTGTAACGTGGCGCGCAACAGTGAATCATGAGGATAAGGCGCAAGGGACTGCGGACGCTGCACGAGCGCGACGCCGCGGCGCGGCTCCCCGCCGGTCTGGTGCCACGGCTGCGGCGGATCCTGTTCCGTCTGCAAGAGGCGCACCCGGACAGCGCCGACGCGCCGGGCTTCCAGCTGCATCCCCTCAAGGGCGACCGTGCGGGCCAGTGGAGCGTTCGCGTCTCCGGCAACTGGCGCGTGGTGTTCCCCTTCGAGGACGGCGAGGCTGTGGACGTGGACCTGATCGACTACCACTGACCGAATGAGAGCACTGACCATGAACGAGATTGCGAGCGACCGCGTCGGTCCAATGCAGAACCCGCCTCACCTCGGCGAACTTATCCGCGAGAGCATGGACCATGTGGGTTGGAACGTGACCGAGACAGCGGGGAAGCTCGGCTGCGAGCGCGGAACGATGTCGCGTCTGCTGAACGGCAAGGCGGGGGTGTCGGCGAACCTGACGCTGGCGCTTGAGGATATCGGCTGGGGCACGGCCGAGCACTGGATGCGGATGCAGGCGAGCTACGAGCTTGCGCAGGCTCGCCGGGATCGAGCCGCCGCCGAACGGCGCACGGGCACGCTGCACGCATGATCGGGCCTCGCGCTAGGGGCGCCGACGGTCAAACTGCACCAGCGCTTGCACCCCGGGTAAAGGTCGACCAGAACGGGACTGATGGCGGGAACGAACGCAAAGTTGACGGCGGCGGTTGAGGCGTATTTCACCAACCTCGGACAGGTGCGCGCCTCGGGCGGCGCAACCGGAGAACGCTCTGCCTACGGGCCGCTCGCCAACCTGTTGAACGCCGTCGGCGCGGCGCTCAAACCGAAGGTGTTCTGCGTCGGCGAGTTAGCTGACCAGGGCGCGGGCCATCCCGACTTCGGCCTTTATGCGGCGAAACAGGTACAGCGGGGCCGGCCACGCGAAGGGCAGATACCGGAGCGCGGTGTTGTCGAGGTGAAGCCCGTCGGCGACGATGCCTGGCTGACGGCCGCGTCCGATCAGGTCAGCCGCTATTGGGGCCGCTACCGTCTGGTGTTGGTGACCAACCTGCACGATTACGTGCTGATGGGTGAGGACGCGGCGGGCCATCTGGCGAGGCTCGAAACCTTCCGACTTGCGGACAGCGCGGACGACTTCCGGCGCAAACTGGAAAAACCCCGCGCTTTCGCCCGCGCGGCTGGTGCCGGCCTCGGAGAATATCTCGCCCGCGCATTGTCTCACCGGGCCGCGCTGGCGGAGCCAAAGGATCTGGCGTGGCTGCTTGCCTCCTATGCGCGCGACGGATTGGCGCGGGTCGAGACAGCTGGCGATGCACCGGCGCTTGCAACGGTGCGCACCGCGCTGGAAGACGCCTTGGGCGTTCGCTTCGAGGGCGCGCGCGGCGCGCGCTTCTTCCATTCGACGCTGGTGCAGACGCTGTT
>JAPOON010000056.1 GCA_026713405.1 Gammaproteobacteria bacterium | reverse complement strand
TGCCGGTTCCCGTGGTATTTCCCGGCCTTCCGCTCTGCGCCCTCGAACGGGCTGGCGAACTGGTAGTGCTCGAAGTAGCTGCGCGCCATCGGCTTGCCGTAACTGTCGGGCAAGCCGATCGAGTCCGACCCGATGCGCAGGCGGGTCATGTTCTCCACACCGCAGGCAACCACGATTTCAGCCATGCCGGAACGGATGAGGCTGTGCCCGAGCATGGCCGCCTCCTGGGAAGAACCGCACTGCGCATCCACCGTTATGCAGGGAGTGGTCTGGACGCCGCCATGGGCGAGCCAGGCGGTACGGATGACGTTCATGCCCTGGGCACCGAGCTTGTTGATGCAGCCCCCGACCACCTGGTCGACCTGCTCCGAGGCCAGGCCGTTGCGCTGCAGCAAGGCCATGATGACCGGCCCGAGGGTATCGGTGGGATGCACGTAACCGAGCGCCCCTTCCTTCCTGCCTACCGCCGACCGCGCGGCATCGGCCACAACCACTTCGTTCACTGAAAACCCCCGTCTGACTTGAAAGGCGGGTATCTTACCCGCGCCGCCGGTGCAGTGCATGGCGCATCAGCCGATGCGGCGGACCTGTTCCCAGCGCCGCCAGTCGTCACCGGGCGCGGTGCATTCCCCTGAGGCGTAATGAGCGGATATTGCCCGGCGCGAAGAACCGCTGGCGTTCTTGCCGGAACCGTGAATCAGCAACGGATGGAACAGAAGGGTGTCGCCACGCTGCATTTCGATATGCGTTCGGGCAGGCAGCCGCTCCCGCAGGTACTCGTCTTCGGCAATGCCGAAGAATGCGAAGTTGACGTACTCCCAGTCCGGGTCCCCATGCCGCAGCAGTTCTCCCTTGTGGCTTTCGGGCACCACCGCCAGACAGCCGTTTTCCCGGGTGGTCCCGGTCAGCGCTGTCCAGGACGCGACGATTCTGTCGGCGGGCCTCAGGCTGAAGTACAGGAGATCCTGGTGCAGGGGATGCCTGCCGTCGACACCTGGCGGCTTGTTGAACAGGTTGGTGGTGATGCTGTAGACCTCCTCCCCGATGAGGCTGCGCACGGCCGACAGAATTTCTGGTTCGAGGCAGTAGGCGAACATGGCCGGGTCGTCGTGGAACCCGAACGCCTTGTTGATCCCGTCTTCCGCCCTTTCGGGCTCCGCCGCGCCCCTGACGATCATCACGTCCCGCATGATCTTCATGCCCGGAGGAAGCTCGCGCGTTCCCCGGGCGAACTCCAGGAACCGCTGCTCATAGCGAGCGAGCCGCTCCTCGGCAACGAGACCCGGAAGGAGCAGGTAACCCTGCTCCCGATAGGTCTTGACCTGCTCCGGGGTCAGCGACATTCAGCGGACGCCTGCGAACGGCCGGTGACCGGGTTAGCGAGCGGCAATCGCGCCGGCGCCGCGCCTTCCCCCGACTACCGGAAGTTCGGCGGGGCGTCCCGTCAGCCGGCTCCCATTTCGAAGAAACACAGCTTGTTTCCGTCGAGGGCCCGCACCTAGCCGCCGTAACACCCGCGCATCCGTTCCCCGGGGGG
>JAPOON010000055.1 GCA_026713405.1 Gammaproteobacteria bacterium | reverse complement strand
TACCTCCTTGAATACATGGAACTGCTGGTCCTCCCCAGGTTCGATCGTGCCGGATGCGCCTGCCCGTTGCGCCGCATCCGGTGGGCCGGAGGGGCGGGCGAGTTCGATAAAGCCAACGGATGCGCAGCTGCCGCGCGAAGCGTGAGCTTGCATGGTCTTATCTCGGCATGTGTGTGGTATTCCGACGCTCAAGCAGGCGTCGGGCCATGCGTACCAGATTCCACAGCAATGTAGATAGGCGCTGCCTATTCGCCGACCGTTCGGGTCATGACTCCCTACGGGTACTGGCTTTTGTATTCAACAGCTAACCCGACATCGGGTGCACTGAGAAATCTGGACGCACCGTCGACTGTGAGTCAGCAAGGTAGTGAAGTCAAGGAGAATGCGGCCGCGGAGTCTGGCAGCCGGGCACCAGGCGGGCGTTCTCGAAATGCTCCGCCAGCCTTTCAGCGTGGACAGACGGCATCAGCTTGTCTTCACGGGCCCAAACGATCAACACCGGCCCACACCGGCCCGCGAAACGAGCGCTGTTGTTCCGCCCACCCGAGCAACTGCCGCCTCGGCGGCGCATTGCGCAGGTACTTGCCCAGATCGCGCCGGACTTTTCGGTCATGGCGGAGCGGTTCGATCCAGCTCATGAATAGCTCGTCGGGTACGCCCTTCTTCGACAGGTTGCCGAAGGCCAGGGGAAGATTCCTGATCCAGCGAGCCCGCAGCATCCGGGCCACAAGGAACAGCCCGCCCGGCACGGACGCACTGAGACAGAGCAGCCGTCCGGGCAAGCCCGGCGGATAGTTGTCGAAGGCTTCGCAGGAGACCAGGACGAGATTGGCGACGCGATCGGACGCACCCGGACTGATGACGAGTTGCGCACCGCCCCAGTCGTTGCATACGAGGGTGACATTCTGAAGTTGCATTTCGACGAGGAACTCGGCGGTCACGCGGGCGATTGCTTCAATCGTGAGATTCGCGCCGTCGGGCATCGGCCTGGCGTGGGCGCCGAAAGGCAGCTCCGGGACGATGCAGCGGTAGCTGTCGCGGAGGGCATCGACGACCTGTGTCCATACGGTGCCGGTCATGAGCACTCCGTGGAGCAGGACGACGACGGGGCCAGTACCACCGGTGTCGGAGTACATGTAACCCGCGCTGGTGGGGCCTTTGAGGTGCATCCTAAAGCGCTACCGCTGGAGCGCCATTACTAATCAGGCTTGAATGGTACCCCGGTCCCGCCAAACTTCATGTTTGGCGTCTTGAACCCACCAATCACTTTCCCCGGACACCGCTTGAATGGAATCCTCAGGGTACATCGCCTCCCCTGCGTGTCGGAGAACCCCAGACGTCGCCCGAAAACTCGGCCTCTCGGATCGGGAACATCGGCTGCATGGGCAATACACTACATTCTTGTTAACGGGGCGATGCCGGTTAAGCCACTCGCCCGTTGATCCACGCCCTGGACCAGTCGCTGGAAGAGGCCGCGGTCTTCCCGTCAATGGCGCGCCAGGGCGAGAAACAGTTCCATTTCGATCTTGAGCTCTTGCGAATCGATCACCCGGGCCTGGGCTTTCAGGTTTGCCTCGTTCGCCAGCGCATCCATGTACCGGTAGAGCAGTTTCCTGAACCCGTCGAACGACGTGGC
>JAPOON010000054.1 GCA_026713405.1 Gammaproteobacteria bacterium | reverse complement strand
TTCCTGGGCTGCATTTTTTGCGGGGGCGGGCAGCTCACTCTGATTTTGGGGGGGGGGGTCCGGGGGGTGGGGTTTGGGGTCCGGCCCGCCAGCCGCCGTTTCCGGCGCATTGCCCGGCGCATCCAGGGATCGATGCGCGATGTCACCCACGTCACGGGGGAGTTGGTCACCGGCTATCGCGTAGTGCGCATCTTCGGCGGCGAACAGTACGAACGGCACCGGTTTGCCCGGGCCAGCCACGCGAACCGGCGGCAGAACCTGAAAATGGTGATGACCAAGGTGGCGAGCACGCATGTGGTCCAGATCCTGGTCGTGGCCGCGGTGGCCCTGCTGATCGCGCTGCTGGCGCGTCCGGAAATCGCCAAGGGCCTGTCCATCGGCAACTTCACGGGCTTTCTGGTATTTGCCGGCCTGCTGGTGCGGCCGGTGCGCAGGCTCACCGAGATCAATGCCCGCCTGCAGCGGGGGCTGGCGGCCGCCGAGGACGTCTTCGGTCAGCTCGACGCGGACACCGAGGCGGACACCGGCACCCACGCCCTGGACCGGGTGCAGGGGCGCATCGAATTCCGCGATGTGCATTTCGCCTACAAGGGGAGTGGTGGCGATGTACTCAGCGGTATCGACCTGACCATCGAACCCGGGCAGACCGTTGCCGTGGTGGGCAGGTCGGGCAGCGGGAAGTCGACCCTGGCAAGCCTGATCCCACGCTTTTACGACGTGGAGCGGGGCGAAGTGTGCATCGACGGGACGCCGGTCCAGGATTACGCCAAGGACAACCTGCGCCGCCATATCGCGCTGGTTTCGCAGCAGGTGACGCTGTTCAACGACACGCTTGCCGCCAACATCGCCTACGGGTCCCTGTCGGATTCGGACCCCGGCGCGGTTGACGATGCCGTGCGGCGGGCGCACGCGGACGGCTTCGTCGAACGGTTGCCCGAGGGGCTCAATACTCCGGTGGGTGACGACGGGGTGCTGCTCTCCGGTGGCCAGCGGCAAAGGGTGGCCATCGCCCGGGCCCTGCTCAAGGACGCCCCCATCCTGATTCTCGACGAAGCGACCTCGGCGCTGGACAGCGAATCGGAACGACACATTCAGGCTGCGCTCGACGAAGTGATGCGGGGTCGGACCACGCTGGTGATCGCGCACCGGCTTTCCACCGTGGAAAACGCGGATGCCATCGTGGTGATGGACGAGGGCCGCATTGTCGAGACGGGAACGCACGAGTCGCTGCTGGCCTCCGGCAGGGTCTATGCGAGCCTGCACGATGCGCAGTTCAGCGACGGCGAAAAGCCTTCCCGTCAGGGCGGCGAAAGGGCCGGGCCGCCGGCCGCCAGGGTGGACGTTGCGCCCGACGAACCGCCCCGGACGCGGCTGGTGCGTGCCTGGTACGAGGATGCCTGGTGGCTGCGGCTGCTGTCGCCCCTGTCGTGGGTGTTCGGATTCATCGCCGGGCGCCGGCGCCTGGCAGCGTTGACGGGCAAGCGTCCGCCCTGGCGGGCGCCGGTACCGGTGCTTGTGGTGGGCAACCTGACCGTCGGAGGCACGGGCAAGACGCCGTTGGTCATCTGGCTGGTCCGGCAGCTTCGGGAGTGGGGCCTGAAGCCGGGGGTGGTCTCACGCGGCTATGGCCGCCGCGGAGGCCGAAACCCGGTTTCGGTGCCGGCAGCCGGAGGCGACCCGGTTCTGGCGGGCGATGAGCCGCCGCTGATCGCTGCGCGCACGGGCGCGCCGGTGGTAGTGTGCCGCGACCGTGTCAAGGCTGTGCGCCACCTGATTCAGCAGCATGACGTGAATGTCGTCGTCAGCGATGACGGATTGCAGCACTATGCGCTGGCCCGGGATGTCGAAATCGCGGTGATCGATGGCGACCGGAGGTTCGGCAACGGCCGGCTGTTACCGTCCGGGCCCCTGCGGGAACCGGCGAGCCGTCTGGCCGAGGTGGATCTGATCATCGCCAACCGCCGGCCTTCGGGACTGGCCGCGAACGAATCGGTCATGCACGTTCGCCCCCTTTTCTTCACCAACCTGAAATCCGGGGTCAGGATGGCGCCGGACCGGTTTACCGCCCAATACCCCAACGTAAACGCGGTGGCGGGTGTGGGTAATCCGGACGGATTCGCCCAGACCCTGCGTGCCCTCGGGCTGAGTCCTGCGCTGCATCCGCTGGACGACCATCATCGTTATTCCGGGGATGAGGTGCGCTTCGACAACGACTGGCCCGTGGTCTGCACGGAGAAGGATGCCGTCAAGCTGCGCAGGCTCGACATCGGGCTGGACCACTGCTGGTCGCTGGAAATCGAGACGGAGATCGGCCAGGAGGGTGTCCGGCGCCTCGAAGAGGTTCTCAAACGCCACGCCATCCTCTCGTGAGCGGGTTTCACGTCGTCATTCCCGCACGGATCGGCTCCTCGCGCCTGCCGGGAAAGCCTCTGCTCGATCTCGCCGGTGTGCCCATGATCGTTCGCGTTGCGCGCCAGGCGGCCGCTTCCGGCGCCATGAGCGTCATCGTGGCCACGGACGACCCGAAAGTCGAGCGGGCCGTTGCCGGTGCG
>JAPOON010000053.1 GCA_026713405.1 Gammaproteobacteria bacterium | reverse complement strand
CGGGTTTGGGGATCTGCCTCCCATTGCTGAAATCTTTTGTAAACTCCCCCGAGCTGCCCGCCGTTGCGCCCGGAGGCGCCATAGCCGGCCGTTTCTGCCTCGAGCATGACGATGTCGATATCGGGAGCCGTGCGTTTGAGGTGATAGGCGGTCCACAAGCCACCGAAGCCCGCGCCGACGATGACGACATCGCAGGCGATGTCTCCGTCAAGGCCGGGCAGCGGCTCCAGGGAGTCGGGAATCGAGTCCAACCAGTAGCTTTCCCGGCGGTAGGCCTTTTCGAAATCCGATTCCGTTGAGCGGGATTCAATCACCTTGAGAGACAACCAAGCAGCGATGCAAGCTTACACGAGCCGAGCGTCGACACCACGCTCAGGCACTCTCGCGTGCACTGGACGATGCGGGGGGCGGGGCATCGGCGGAGATCGTCCGCCCGGGCATACCGGTGCACGGATAGATCAATCCAGTAAACCCACTCGGGCGACCAGGTCGTACTGAGCCTTGTCGAGCGGCCCGGTGGCAAATTTCAGGCATCGGTCTTCAGCGTGCTCGCATTCAGGGCGTAGTAGCGCAGAGCGTTGTCGAACAGGATCTTTCCGCGGGATTGGTCCGTGAGCCCCGGCAATCCCAGAAATGTGTCAACCGCGTGCGGATACGCGGAGTCGGGATGGGGAAAATCCGTGGAAAAGAGAATGTTTTCATCGCCGACGGCATTCACCACGTCGCCGACGAGCGCTTCGTCGGACTCGACGGAAATGAAGCACTGGCGCTTGAAGTACTCGCTGGGAAGCGCCTGCAGGCCCGGTGCATCGTGCCAGCCGACCAACTCCACGTGCTCGTCCATTCGATACAGCCAGTAGGGCAGCCAGGAGCAGCCCGATTCCATGAACGCCACCCGCAGCGTGGGAAATCGATCGAAGGTGCCGCTGGTTATCAGCGACAACATCGCCATCTGCTGCTCCATGGGGTGGCAGCAGGCGTGAACGGTGAGGAAGCTGGAAAAGCGATCGGCGCCAATGGACGGCAGCACGGCGCCCATTCCTTCGTGCAGCGACAGCGGCGCGTTCCTCTCGACCAGCGCTGCATACAGCGGATCGTAGGCGGCATCGCCCAGCAGCCGGCCGTTGATGGGGTTGGGCCGGACCCAAAACGCCCGCATGCCGAGTTCCCAAGCGTCGTCGATGGCTTTGATTGCCAAGTCCACGTCGAAGATTGGCAAGGGCGCGGCACCGACCACGCGCCCGCCGGACTGTTCGCTGAAATCGGCAATCCACCGATAGTAGGCGCGGCACATGGCGGCAGCCAACGCCGGATCGATGCCGTCGACCCAGGTCGCGTACAGGTCATCGTAGGTCACGCTCAGGTCGACGCCTTCCCGGTCCATCCCTACCACCACGCTGGGCGCATCGAAGTTTCGCTCGGCCATCTCGCCGAATCTTTGCAGCCGGTCCTCCTCGGTAAATCTGAGCGCCGTCAGCACCTCTGGAGTGACGGTGCTGGCTCGCTTGCCGTCCACCAGCAACCGGCCGTCTTCCACGGCGATCCGGTCGCGGTATTCGGGGTCGATGAGATCCCGCCACAGGGTCACCGGCGGCATGGTGTGCCCATCGGAGTCGATGACACGAAAACCGTTTTTCATTGTTGATTAGCCTCCTGTTCGATCGAAGCGGTTGCCGCGCCGTTGCGCAACACGCGGCCCGGAAGCGCTGCTGCGGAGCCCAGCACGTCAACGCCGTCGTTGCGCAGCAGCTTGCCGTTGACGATCACGGCCTTGATGCCGCTTGCCTCGGCGATGAGGCGGTCGGCGCCTGCCGGCAGGTCGTTCACGCGCCTGAGAGACGAGGCGCCCACGGTGTCCGGGTCGAAGATCACCACGTCGGCCGGCCACCCCTCGGCAAGCAGGCCCCGGTCGGTGATGCCCACGACTTCCGCCGGACGGCTGGTCAGCAGACGGACAGCCTCCGGCAACGATAGGGCGCCGCGTTCCCGTACCCAGTGACCGAGCAGATGGGTGCTGAAGCACGCATCGCAAAGCTGATTGGCATGCGCGCCGGCATCCGATAGCGCCAGCACCGTGTGGGGGTCGCGCAGCAGTTCCTCAACCTCGTCCTCGTCATCGTTCATCAGCGCCCAGCTCGCGCGCAAGGCGAGATCGCTTTCCACGGCAAGGTCCAGGAACAAATCCGCCGGATCCTGCCGGCGCTGCCGGGCCGCTTCGGCCACCGACACGCCGAGCAGTTCCGGCGCCTGGGGAACGAAGGTCAGATCGGTGCGTTCCCAGAAGGAAGTGCCCCTTTCCGCATCCAGACTCGCCACCGCCTCGCGGAATTCGGCGCGAAACTCGCTGTGGGCATACCTCGCCTTGCGCCCTTCCCGGTCCAGGCTGTTGAGCGCGGCGACAATCGGCAGGCTCTCCAGGGGAAACGGCTCCGCCAGGTCGAATTCGAAACGTAGCGGCCGACAACTGACCTGCGGCACCACGTTGATGCCCTGACCTTGCAAAGCAGCCGTTCTTGACAGGTATTCCCGGTGCGAGCCCGGCCCCCACAGGCCGGCCAGCAGCGCCGTCCACGTCAGCGTGCGCCCGCTCACTTCGGCGAGTTCCCGCAGTTCGGCAAGAAAGTCGCCCGGCCCCACGGTCATCTGCAGAACACCGCGTTCGGTGGCGCCGAGCGCCTGGGCGAGCGCGGTGAACTCCTCGGGCTCAGCCAGCCGGCTGGGCACCGGCTTGCCTCCGAAGCCGACGTGGGCCCCGGCTCTGGAACTGGCGAAGCCAAGGGCCCCGGCATCGACGGCATCTTGTACGATGGCGCACATCGCCTCGACCTCTTCGGCCGTCGCCCGGCGTTCCGCGGCGTCCTCGCCCATGACGAACAGGCGAACGGGCGTGTGCCCCACATAGGCCGCCACGTTGATGGCAACCCCCTGCCTTTCGATGGCGCCGAGGTAGTCGGCAAAGGAAACAAAGGGCCAGTCGGTGCCCACGCCCGCCTCCAAGGCTGGCAAATCCATACCTTCAACTTTCTGCAAGGTACGGAGAATCAGTTCGCGGTGCTCGGGCCTGGCGGGCGCCACACCGAATCCGCAATTGCCCATCACCACCGTGGTCACGCCGTGCCAAGGCGAGACGCTGAGCATCCGGTCCCACAGAACCTGCGCATCGTAGTGGGTGTGGATGTCAACGAACCCGGGACAGACCACCTGGCCTTCAGCATCGATGTCCGCCTTGGCGCTGCCGGTCACCTTGCCGAGCGCCACTACGCGCCCATCCGCGATGCCCACATCGCCGGTTTGCCCCGGCGCCCCCGTGCCGTCGAGTACTGTCGCTCCCGATATCCTGATGTCGAAATCGGTCATGTCGGCTGCCGTTTCAGCGGGGGTCAGCCCCCGAAGCCGGCGACTCGGAGAAACTCGGTCCCTTCCGCCCCCGCCGTCAGTGGGCCATAGGTGGTGTTCTTTTCGATCACTATGGCGGATCCGGCGCGCACGGTTTCGCCTCCAAAGTCCAATTCACCTTGCAGAATATAGAGCACCTCGGTCACATCGTGGCTGTGGGCCGCTTCGAAATGGCCGGGTTCGTACTGCACGAGTCGCAGGTCCGGAAGGTTCGCGGAGCCTTCGCACAGGGTTCGAAACTTCACCTGTGGCTGGTCAGCGGCAACCTTGCCGGGCCAGGAATCAGCCGGCGTCTGCCAGGGAAAGTCTTCCGCAATCCTTACTGCAATCAGGCCCATGTTCGCCTCCAACCCGCATCGCCAAAAGGTCCATCGAGCCTACTCGTTACCAAACGTCTTGCTGAGCGTCAGGCCAAACGACCGCGGCCTGCCGACCACGCTGATCGTGGGGCCGAGGTTGCCGGTAAAGTCCGTCGTGGTGGCAATGAACTCCTTGTCGGTAAGGTTCTTGCCCCACAGGGACAGCGTGAAGTCGTTGGCAAACAGCCAGTCGAGGCGGGCGTTCAGCCGGCCGACTGTGTCTTTGGTGACCGCGTCCTGGCGCGCCGAAGTAGGGTCCGTGCTGAACTCGTCAGTCCACAGGTAGTCGACCTGAATTCCAAAATCGCTGCCACCCATTGCCGCATCGTAGCGGGCGGAAAGGCTGAACTGTACCTCTGGCAGTGGAACGCCTTCATCGGATCGATCGACGATCGTCGCCCCGTCCTGGGCAAACGATTCGAAATCCTTGTATTTGAAGTCGAGATACCCAACGGTGGCGAAAAAGCTCAGGTTGTCGGAAGGCGTCAGCCAGGTCTCCACCTCGAAACCGCTGATCTCGGCCTTGGCGGCGTTGGTAAGAACGGTGACCACCGAGCCGCCCTCGCTCCCCGGCACGATGATCGAGCGCTGGATGTCCTTGTAGTCCACGTAGTAGGCGGCGGCGTTCAGGCGCATAAGCCCGTCGGCGAAATCGCCCTTCAAGCCCGCTTCGAAGGACGTGGCTGTCTCCGGTGCGAACGGCTGCG
>JAPOON010000052.1 GCA_026713405.1 Gammaproteobacteria bacterium | reverse complement strand
CGGGAGCAAGCTCGCCAGGGCCAGAAGCCTGGAAGTGCCGGTGATGGACGCAGCGGAGTTTGCCGCGTTTCTGGACCGGATGGCCTAGTGTCGTGTCCCGCAAGTTTCTGGTGCTTCAGAGTTCGTCATGCGCGTCAATGCAAGGCGTGGTCCGCAGGTAATATCGGGTATATTGCCAAGGGCCACAACGCGGCAGTGGCGCGCATGGCGAACTCCCGAAGGGCGCGTCCCACGGGGCCTGTGGCGGCGTTGCGCCCCTTGGCAATGGAACCACCATTCCCGGCGGGGACGCGCCTTGCCACAGACCCCGTGGGACACGCTGAAGTACCAGAAACTTGCGGGACACGACACTAGCAGATGCCGGATCAGCGCGCCTCGTCCTGTGCTTCTCCATAATAGACTTCCGGTACCCCGTGATCGGCCATCGCGATAAGCGCCTGCAGGCGCTCCGCCTCCCGTTCGCCGTCCACGGGGCCCAGGAGCACCCGGTAGGGCGTCTTGTCGCCGGTTCGAACCACCCGGGCCGGCTTGCCCGTCAATCGCTCCAGCGCCCCCCGCAAGCGGTCAGCATCCCCAACCTGCCGGAACGCACCGGCCTGCAGGTAGAGCTCGGGCAGGTCGTGCAGCGCGACGACCCGCACCCGGGCCGTACCCTTGTCTGCAAACCCCAGTTTCACGGCTGCCGCATAGGAAAGATCGATGATTCGGCCTTCGTGAAACGGCCCGCGGTCGTTTACCCGCACGACCATCTGCCGGCCGTTCTCCAGGTTGGTCACCTGCACGTAGGAGGGTATGGGCAGGCTCGGGTGCGCCGCCGTCAGCTTCAGCGTGTCGAACGTCTCGCCGCTCGATGTCCGCCGTCCCTGGAACTTCCGCCCGTACCAGGAAGCCAAACCGGTCGCTTCGTAGCCGACCGCGGAGTCCAGGGTGTAGTAGGTTTTCCCGAAGACGCTGTAGGACGGCGGGTTTCCGGTAGCGCTCTTCGGCTCGTTCACCGGCACCGGGTCGGGCAGCCGGCTGAGGTCGTGCGGAATGAACTCGGGCGGGCCATCGGTAACCGGCGGCGACGCGGGCCCGGAAGACGGCGGCGCGGGCCCCGAAGGCGGCGGGTGCGAGGACTGACAGCCCGCAAGTGTCAGGAGCAGCGCGCAGCCGAACCCACACAGCCATTTGCTCGTACTGACGCGCCAGACGATGCGGTTGCTCATTCGCTCACGTCCGTAGTTAGCGCCCCCCGACCGCAGGCTTGCCGGCACCAGGCGGCGGGGCAGACCGCGCCAGCGACGCCTCCCTTCCGGCCTTGATCGCCTGGCTGAGCTGGTGGACCGCCAGGGCGTACATGGCGCTGCGGTTGTAGCGGGTGATGACGTAGAAGTCGTGCAGCGCCAGCCAGTACTCCACACCGTCTTCGAGTTCCATCCGGAAGAGTGCCGCCTGGGCGTCACCGTCGATATCCGGGACTTCGACCCCGAGATCACGCAACTCGGTGACCGTTCTGTTCAGTGCCAGGCCCGTGTTGGCGACCTTCTCGGCCTCGCCGCCGGACGCCGTTACGCGCAGCACCACCTCGCCGTCGCCCCGCCAGCCGTGCCGCGCGAAATAATTCGCCACGCTGCCGATGGCATCCGTGGTATTGGTCCAGATGTCCCGGATGCCGTCGCCATCGAAGTCCACGGCGTAGTGCCGGTAGCTCGACGGTATGAACTGGCCGTAGCCCATCGCACCGGCATAGGACCCTTTCAGGTCGGCCGGTGAACGCTTTTCCTCGCGGGCGAGCAACAGGAACTCCGTCAGTTCGTTGCGGAAGAATCCGGAACGCGGGGGATAGTCGAACGCCAGCGTGGACAGGGCATCGAGGACCCGGTGCGAGCCCATTATCCGGCCAAAGTAAGTCTCGACCCCGATAATCGCCACCACGTACTCGGGGGCGACTTTGAAGCTGGCTTCGGCGGATTCGAGCGCGGTGCTGTTGTCTGCCCAGAAATCGACACCGCCGGCGATGCGCTCGTCCCTGAAAAAGATCTTGCGGTACTCAACCCATTTCTTGGTTCTTTCCGCCAGCCGGGACATGGCCTCCACGATCCGCGGCTGGTGCCGGGCGGACGCGAACGTCTCGAGTAGCGCCTCCCTGCCGAACCCGTGCGCCGACACCAGTTCGTCCACATAGGCCCGGACATCCTTCCTTGCCGAATAGTCCGCGCTGACCGGACCGTACAGCAGGAGCACCGTCACGCACGCTACAACCATGATTCTAATGAGTTTTTTCATCCGTGCCGGCTCGTACCCCTACCAGGACTTGTGGCTCTGTATGGACATGATGATGCCAAATCCCGCAAGCAGTGTAATGATCGAGGTTCCACCGTAGCTGACCAGCGGCAGCGGCACGCCGACTACCGGCAGCATCCCCGCCACCATGGCGATGTTCACGAACAGCGAAACAAAGAACACCAGGGCCAATGACCCGGCAAGGAGCCTCGAGAAAGTGTGATGGGTTTGCGCCGCAATGAACAACACCCGGCCGACGATTGCCATGTAAAGAACCAACAGACTGATAACGCCAAGAAAACCCAGCTCCTCGCCAACCACCGCAATGATGAAGTCTGTGTGACTTTCCGGCAGAAACTCCAGTTGACTCTGGGTTCCGAGCCCCAGGCCCTTGCCGAAGAATCCGCCGGACCCGATCGCGGTATTGGACTGCAGGATGCTCCAGCCTGCACCCAGCGGGTCGCTTTCAGGATCGAACAACGTAATGATTCGCTGGCGCTGGTCCTCCTTCAGACCGTACCACATCAACGGTATGAGGGCAGCCCCGACCACCCCCGCCAATCCTACCCAGCGCCACGATATTCCGGCCAGCAGTATGACCGACAGTCCCGCCGCCAGGACCAGGATTGCCGTACCCAGATCCGGCTGCATCATGATACAGGCCGCGGGCAGGACAATGAGCGTCAGCGCCACCACGACGTCCCTCAGGGACGGCGGCAACGGGCGATCGTGAAAATACCAGGCGATCATTATCGGCAGGGCGAGCTTGGTGAGTTCCGACGGTTGAAAACGCACCAGGCCGGGAAGTTCGAGCCAGCGGGCCGCTCCCTTGACCGTGACGCCACCGACAAAGACCAGCAGCAGCAACGACAGCACCGCAAAGTACAGCCAGGGGGCCCAGCGAAGGTAAAACGTCGGCGGGAACTGCGCGGCGACCGCCAGGGCCAGCAGACCGAGCACGATGCGCAGCAACTGCGCCCGGAACAGCGGCCCGTTCCCGTCGACGGCGCTGTACAGGACCACCAGGCCGAACGTGATCACCGCCCCCAGCATGTAGCACAACAGCGGATCGGCGCCCTTGAGCCGGGAGAACGTCTCGCGCAGGGAGATCTGGACGAATGCCGCGGCCATGCTTCGACTCAGCGCCTCGCTATTCTGGGCAGCAGGTAGGCATCGATCACTTCACGGGCGACCGGCCCCGCCACGGAACTGCCACCCCCGCCGTTCTCGACCAGAACGCTGACCGCGATCACGGGATCGTCCGCCGGCGCAAACGCAACGAACCAGGCATGTTTGCGGCTGTACTCGTCGAGCAGGTCTTCGTCGTATTCCTCGCCCTGGGCAATCTCCACCAGCTGGGCGGTTCCGGACTTGCCCGCCATCCGGTAGCCGATTCCGCGGCCGATGTATGCCCAGGCCGTGCCATTCTGGCGGTAGCCCTTGTTGCCCCGGTGCACCACATCTTCCATCGAGTCCACCAGGCGCTCCCAATCCTCCGGGGAAAGCCCTTCGAGATTCGGCATCGGCGGCGGTGGGTCCGCCTCGGTCAGGGGCCCGTCGCTCGCCAGCAGCATCCGCGGCCTCACCCACCGACCCCGATTGGCGATCACCGCCGCTCCCGTGGCCACCTGCAGGGGGGTAGCCAGGAGATCGCCCTGACCGATACTCAGGTTGACGTTGTCGCCGGGGTACCAGGATTCCCCCTTGGCCCCGAGTTTCCATACCGGATCCGGCACCAGCCCCGCGCTGGCCCCCGCCACATCGACGGAAGTTACCCGCCCGAACCCGATTTGACGCGCCGTCTCCGCCAACTGATCGATGTGCAGCCGGGTACCCAGGTGGTAAAAGTAGACGTTGGAAGAACGGTAGATGGCGCGGTTCAGGTTGACGATGCCCTGGCCGCCGGAATTGTTCTTCTGCCAGCTCCAGTCGCGATAGATCCGCTTGCCGCCGGGCAGGCGAAACGAGCCCCGGTCCAGAATCTCTTCCTCCCAATTGACGAGGCCATTGGTGAGCGCGGCAATCGCAACCACCGGCTTGAAGGTGGACCCGGGCGCATACTGGCCGTTGATCGCCCGGTCGAAAAGCGGTTTGTCCCTCGAGTTGAGCCATGCGTTGTACTGACCGCGGGGGACGCCGGAAACGAACAGGTTGGGGTCGTAGCTCGGATTGCTGACCATGGCCAGGATGCCGCCGGAATGGGTATCCAGCGCGACGATGGCGCCACGGCGATGGGACAGCGCCGCAACCGCGGCTACCTGCAGCCGGCTGTCGATGTGCAGCGTGATGTTCTGTCCCGCCTCGGGGAGGCTGACGTCGAGTACCCGGCGAACGCGCCCGTGCGCGTCGGTTTCCACACGCCGGCTGCCGACGTTGCCGTGCAGGGAACTTTCGTAGAACTGCTCGACCCCGCGCCTGCCGACGAAGCGGGTGGCGCTGTAACGGACCGGATCCAGCCCCTGCAGGTCCTCGTCGCTGACCCGGCGAACCGACCCTACCGGGTGGGCGATGAGCTCGCCGAACGGATAGTAGCGGGCCAACCGCGCCTCCACCTCCGCTCCGACGAAGCGGTGCCTGTTCACGGCCAGGACCGCGATCTCTTCTTCCGTCAGCGACAGCTTGAGGGGGATCGGCTCGAACGGCCGGCGACGACGGTTCAGCCGCTCCTCGAACCCTTCGATGTCATCCGGGTCCAGCGATACGACCTGCGCCAGTTCCGCCATGAACCGGTCGAGGTCGCCGATTCGCTCCCTGACCAGTCCGAGACTGAATACCGGGCGGTTTTCAGCCAGGGGAACGCCGTTACGGTCGTAGATGATGCCTCGCGCCGGGGCAAGCGGCTGGACGCTGATGCGGTTCTCGTCCGACCGGGTCTGATAGACATCGTGCTGCCAGACCTGCAGTTGCACCATGCGGACCACCAGCAGCAAGGCCAGCCCCGCCGTGATGGCGAACAGCACCATGGCGCGGCTGACGAACGCCTTGTGTTCGGCGTGCTTGTCCTTGATTCGAAGCGACGGCGCCATGGACCGGGACGATTACAGGCGCCTGTCAGCCCGTGGAACCGGCGGCCAGGGGACGCCAGAGCCGCTCGAGATCGTAGAATTCCCGGGCGGCGGCGCGCATGACGTGCACGACAACGTCGCCGAGGTCGAGCAGCACCCACTCACCGGCTTCCCTGCCTTCCACCCCCAGAACCTTGTGCCGATGCCGTTTGGCCGCTTCGACCACCTCGTCGACCAGTGCCTTGACGTGGCGATTCGACGTTCCGCTGGCGATGACCATGAAGTCGGTGATGTCGGTCAGGCGGCTCACCTCCAGGGCGACGATATCTCTCCCCTTGCGGTTTTCCAGCGCTTCGACGATGACCTCGCGCAGACGCTCGGGCGCCAATGCATCCCCGGCCGCTGAAGCTGCTGTCTGGCTATGCAGTTGCCCTGTCTCCGACATAGAGTCCGTGCTGCCTAATATAGGCTTGCACCCCGTACGGGAGCAAATGGGAAACCGGGCGGTCTTCCGCCAGGGACTTGCGGATGCCGGAAGCGGAAACATCCAGCATCGGGGCGTCGACCCTGAGAATGCCGCCCGCGAGGGAAGACGGCGTCCCATCCAGGCGGAATCTCTCGTAGATTGCCCGCGTCGGCGCATCGAGGTCGGAGCCCGGTCGATTCAGCAGCAGGAGGTGAGCCAGGTCGAAGACCTCGCGCCACCGATGCCAGGTGCGCAGGTAACGAAACGCATCCATGCCGATCACCCAGAATACCGGCCGGTCGGGGTACCGCCGGCGGACCCGGTCGAGCGTATCCACCGTAAAGCCGTCGTCAGGGCTGCTGATTTCGCTGTCGTCGGGAATCAGTTCCGGCACCCCGGCACAAGCGCTCTTCAGCATCGCCCAGCGGTCCTCCGGGGACGCCGATGGAGGGGGGCGGTGCGGCGGCCGCGCCGCAAGAACCAGGCGGGTGCGGCACGACAGGTGGCTCGCCGCGATGCGGGCCGCGTGCAGGTGGCCGTTGTGCACCGGGTCGAAGGTTCCGCCGAACAGGCAGATCAACGCCGGCGAACCTCGCCGGCGGTGCCCGGGTGGTCTGCAGTTGCCGTGATCATGTGGTCGACGCCCTGGAATCGAAGTAGAGCGATTATAGGGGATGGCTATAGGGGATGGCCGTCAAGGAGATGTTTCAGCCGCGTTCGGAAAGCCGGCCAGGAGGCGATCTTCTCACAGCGGCATCGGGTCATTTCGCAGCCGGATACAGGGTCCTCGCCATGGGCAACGAAAAGGCATTCGGATAAACTTCATGGCCACCAGAACTGTTGCGGGAAAGCTCATGGCGCGGGGAATCAACAAGGTCATCCTGATCGGCAACCTCGGCCGGGATCCGGAGACCAGGTACTCCCAGGCGGGCAACGCCGTTACCAAGTTCAGCGTCGCCACCAGCGACTCCTGGCGAGACCGGCAGAGCGGTGAGCAGCAGGAACGCACCGAATGGCACAACGTCGTCTGCTTTTCCAGGCTGGCCGAAACCGCCGGACAATATCTCAGGAAAGGCTCGAAAGTTTATATCGAGGGCAGCCTGAGTACATCGAGCTGGGAGCAGGACGGGCAGAAGCGCTACCGCACTGAAGTCATCGCAAGAGATTTCCAGATGCTCGACAGCCGCGGCAGCAATGGTGGAGCGCCTTCCGGTTTCGAGCAACGCGGCGCGCCCGCCCCGGCGGAAAACCAGCCCGCCGCCAATGCTCCCACCATCAGCGACGACGATGATTTCGACGACGACATTCCGTTCTAGCCCACACCCGATCCAAACGCATCCAGCACCTCCACGTTGCTTGAGTGACGGTGTGATCAGCCGCGGAGACTCCGGTAATGGCTGACGAAATCGCGGCCTCCCGCAAGCTGAGCCCGGAGTTCTGGGCAATCGTCGCGGTCGGCATTACTGTCCTTGGCCAGGCCGTCTGGCTGGACGGCAAGATTGAAAGGGGCGATTCAGCGCTGGAAACCAGAATCGAGAATCTGCAGGAAGGCCAGGCTGCAATTCGAGAGCGCCTGGCCTTGGTCGAAGGCTACCTCAGCCGCACGGAGTGGACGCCGCTCGCCAAGGGAACTGAAGATCCGTCAAGTTAACGGGAGGAGCCGCCACCTTTTTCCCGGGTCGGCAGGTCGCAACGTCAGGGATAGTAGTCGGGCGTAAACGTCTGATCTGAAATTGGCGGGCGAACATACCCCTTGCCGCTCCTGCGCTTCGGCAGGTTTACGGGTTCCGGCGTAAGGTCCTCATACGGAATCAGGTCCAGCAGGTGGCGGATGCAGTTAAGCCGGGCGTGCTTCTTGATATCGGCGTTTACCACGTACCAGGGCGCCTGCTTGATGTCGCAGTGGGCGAACATCTCGTCCTTGGCCCTGGAATACTCGACCCAGCGCGTGCGCGATTCCATGTCCATCGGGCTCAGTTTCCAACGCTTGTGGGGCTCTTCGATGCGGGCGCGAAACCGCCGCTCCTGCTCCTCGTCGGAAACCGAGAACCAGTACTTGATCAGGATGATGTCGGAGCGCACCAGCATGCGTTCGAATTCCGGGCAGGAACGCAGGAACTCCCGGTATTCCCGATCGGTGCAGAATTCCATCACCCGCTCGACCCCGGCCCGGTTGTACCAGCTTCGGTGGAACAGCACCATTTCTCCGGCCGCCGGCAGGTGCGCAACGTAACGCTGGAAATACCATTGGGTGGTTTCGCGTTCCGTCGGTGCCGGCAGGGCCACGACGCGACAGACCCGCGGGCTCAGGTACTGGGTGATGCGCTTGATGACACCGCCCTTGCCGGCTGCGTCGCGCCCCTCGAACACCACGACGACCTTGAGCCCCTCGTGCTTGATCCAGGCCTGCAACTTGACCAGTTCGAGTTGCAGGCGGAACAACTCCTTGCGATAGGCCTCGTCGGCAATCTGTCCGGGCCCCCTTTTGCCCTTGCTCATGGTGTTCCCCCAACCACGTCCACGATGTTACGCCGCCCCGGAGCACCCTGTCGAGAAAGACCGCCAGGCCCGTCCTGTCGCTGAATCCGGCGCCAGCGAATTTCGCCAACCGTCGTGACCGGCCGGCGACTTTCGCCGCGGCGCCTACCAGGCTATGCCGTAGTCATCGCCGAAGTCGCTCGCCCCGCCCTGGAAGGTCCCCTGCTCCCGGTCGAACAGGATCGCGTTGATGGGCCCGGAGGTCCGGTCGCGATAGACCGGGTCGTAGCCCATCGCCTCAAGTTCCTTGCGCACCCAGGGTGGCGTCGCCTCGTTCAGCAATATGCGTCCCGGCTGTGCCCGGTGGTCCGCAAAGGAGTTGCGCAACTGGTAACTCGTGATATTGGGCGCCTCTACCGCTTCCTGAACGTTCATGCCGAACTCCACCATGTTCAGGAAAAACTGCAGGAGCACCTGATCCTGGATGTCCCCGCCCTGAACTGCGAACGAAAGATACGGCTCTCCGTTCTTCAGCGCGATGCCCGGTGTCAGGGTTGCCCGGGGCCGTTTGCCCGGAGCCACGACGTTGTAGGGGTTCTGATCCGCATCGAGTACGAAGCTCTGCATGCGCTGGCTCATGCCGATGCCCGTGTTGCCGGCGATGGTCGCCGGAATCCAGCCGCCCGAGGGAGTGACGGAAACCACCCAGCCCTCGGCGTCCGCTGCCTGGATCGAGGTGGTGCCCGCGCCGAAGCTGGCCTCGAACGCCTCGAAGTCGACCTCCGCGAGCTGCCAGGGAGGGGTGAGACCGCCGGGCTGCGGCACATTGGTCCACCGCTCCAGGGCATCGAGAAACGGGTTGTCCCCCTGCTGGAAGCGATAGGGGTCGCCCGGCTTGATGGCGGGGTCGTTGCGCGTCAGGTCGATGAGCCGCGCGCGCTCGGCGGCGTAGCGCTTCGAGAGCAGCCCTTCGATGGGCTCTTCCGGGGGAAAGTACGGATCGCCGTAGTAGAAGTCGCGGTCCGCCATCGCCAGCGAAATCACCTGGTAGAGCGTATGAACGTATCGCGCACTGTTGTAGCCCATCGACTTGAGATCGAACAATTCCAGCATGTTCAGGGCCTGCAGCATGACCGGGCCCTGTACCCAGGTCGTCAGCTTGTAGACGTCGATGCCCTTGTAGCTGGTGGTGACCGGTTCCTCCAGGTAGACCTGCCAGCCCGCGAGATCCTCCAGGGTGTGCAGCCCGCCGAGTTCCCTGGAGCCGCGCACGAACTCGCGGGCGATGTCCCCGGTGTAGAAACGCCTGTACGCCTCTCCGATGGCGTCCGCCCGGCTCATCCCGCGTTCCAGGGCCTTGGTCTCCGCCTCCACCAGCTTCTCGAGCGTCGCCTTCAGGGCTGGCTGCCGGAAGACTTCCCCGGCACGCGGCGCCTCCCGCTGTTCGCCTTCATGGACGAGAAAGACTTTTCTCGACTCCGGCCACTGGCGGATGATTTCCTTCATTCTTTCGATTGAATCCGCGGCCGCGGCTTCCATGGGATAGCCCTCGGCCATGCGGATGGCCGGCGCCAGCACCTCGGCCAGGGACAGGCGACCGTACCGGGCAAGCATGACCATCAGGCCGCCCGGGGTGCCGGGCACCACCGCTGCCAACGGCCCGTATTCCGGCGGGTGCGCCATGCCGCGCTGCTTGAAGAATTCCACGGTGGCGCCGCTCGGCGCGCCGCCGAGCGCATTGACGCCGATCACCTTCTTCTCACCCGGGTGATAGATCAGCGCCTGGGTCTCCCCGCCCCAGCCGAGCACGTCCCACATGGTGGCGGTGGCGGCGAGCATTGCACAGGTGGCATCTACGGCATTGCCGCCCTGCTCGAACATCCTGGCGCCCGCTGTCGCGGCCAGGGGCTTGGCGGTAATCGCGATCCAGTGCTGGCCGTGCAGGATGGGTTTGGCGGTTCTGGCCTGGGCCGCCGAAAACCAGGCTGCGCAAAGCAGCACGGTCAGTACCAACGGAGTCCGTTTCATGTTGCCACCGCCACGCCGATCAGAACCAGGCCCAGTATCAGGCGGTAGATGACATAGGGCAACATGCCGGTACGCTCCACCAGCGCGAGGAAGAAGTGCACGCAGAGCCAGGCGCTCAGAGCCGCCACCAGGGCGCCGACAGCCATGTCGAGAGGCCGGGCCGCGGATTCGGTCACCGCCGGAATCTGCAGGCCTGCCAGCAGCGCAGCGCCCGCGATGGCGGGAATGGCCAGCAGAAAGGCGACCCGCGCCGCCATGATTCGCGAGAGGCCCAGCAGCAGCGCCGCCGATATGACGATGCCCGACCGGGAGGTGCCCGGCACCAGGGCGAGAACCTGGGCGGCTCCGATCAGCAGCGCGTTGCGCCAACTCAACGTATCGCCCTCGCCGCGCCTCCTATCTGCCCACCAGAGCAGGAGCCCGAAGCAGATGGTCGCTGCCGCTATGAACTCGATGGTTCTGAGCCGCAATTGGACCGTCTCGTACAGGCCGTAGCCGGCGATGGCAATGGGCGCAGTCGCCGCGGCGATCTTGAGCAACAGGTCCAGATTCTCGTCGCGCCGGCGGTGATAAAGGTATCGCCAGCCGCTGACGGCGAAGGCGCGGCAGTCCCGGCGAAAGTACGCCAGCACGCCCGCCAGCGATCCGAGATGCACGGCGATATCGAACTCGAGGCCCTGATCCGGCCAACCCGCCAGTTCCGAAGGCAGTATGAGGTGCGCCGAACTGGATATGGGCAGGAACTCGGTGACACCCTGCACCAGCGCCAGCAATATGGTTTGAATCAGGTCCAAATGGTGTTAGTCCCCGTCGCCTGTACCGGCCATTATAGGGGCGGCCGGGTGGGCCGAACCGATGCAGGGGAAAGAACGCCGGTACATCGGTGATAAAGTCGCCGTATGAACGACCTCCGGGAAATTCCCCTTTTTCCGCTGCGCACCGTGCTGTTCAACGGCGGTCGGCTGCCACTCAGGATCTTCGAGCCGCGCTACATGGACATGATCGGCGACTGCATGCGGGAGAGCGCTCCCTTCGGCGTCGTGCTGATCCGGCAGGGGCGGGACGCCCGCCTGAGCTCGGACGACGAGCAACCCGAGATCTTCGAAGTAGGCACCGAAGCGACGATCGTCGACTTCAATCAGCTTGAGGCGGGCATGTTGGGCATCCTCGCCCGGGGCGGCCGAAAGTTCCGCGTTCACGAAACCTGGGAACTGCAGAACCACCTGCTCATGGGCCGCGTCGAGCGCCTGCCCGAGGAGCCCTCTGGAATGACGACGGTCGCGCACGGGCCCCTTCTCGATCTTCTGAGACAACTGCTGAAGCATCCGATGATCGAAAAGCTCGATCTCGAGATCGACTTCGCCGATGCCCGTGACCTGGGCTGGCGATTGGCGGAACTGCTGCCCATCGAGCCGGAGGTCAAGCAGAGCCTGCTGGAACTGGAACGACCCGACGAGCGACTGGCGGCGCTCGATCGGCTGGTGCGCAAGCTGAGCGCCTGAATCCGTCGCGAATGGTATCCAAGGGCTTGCAGACTGATGGGGCAATACCCCTGCCCGACGAGAAAGCAGTAAACCGACGCGAACGGATGCGCAGTCATCGCTTGCCCCCGGCGCAAGGACCGTTTAGTTTTTCCTGTTTGGTCCTGCACATCTGGTAGCCTGGGCATTGGACACCATATCCGTCCGCGGGGCGCGGACGCACAATCTCGCCAACATCGATCTGGAGATTCCCCGGGATAAACTGATCGTGATTACCGG
>JAPOON010000051.1 GCA_026713405.1 Gammaproteobacteria bacterium | reverse complement strand
GCGGCATCTGGGACATGCCGTTCGAGCCGCGCGGCGGTGGGCGGCCGCGCCCCCTCGAACGGGGGCCCGCGGGCCTTCCCCTCCCTGAAAGCCGCCAGTAGAGCTGCATGTGGCGGTGGGCGGAAACCTGGTCGCCCCGCAACCTGAAGATGCGCGCCAGGTTGTAGTGTGCATCGGGCACGTCCGATGCCATCCGGTAGTGCTCGGCCGCCTGCTCGAACTCCTCGAGTTCATCGAACACCGTGCCGAGATTGTAATGGGCAAGCTGGTGTTCGCCGGCGACCGTCATCGCCTGGCCGTAATGCCGCTTGGCCTGCTTGATGTCGCCCTCGAGCTGGTAGAGACGCCCCAGGTTGACGTGGGCATCCGCATTTTCCGGATCGAGCTGCACGGCCCGCCGATAGCATTCCGGCGCCTTGCCGGCATCCACTTCCTCGAGGTCGAGGCCGAGGTTGTACCACTCGTCGCTGCTCAGCTCTTCGGTTTCCATGGCGGCCGCCACATGGTTGTTCGCCAGGTCGGCCACGTTGTCCGCAAGCTCCCGCACCGCAAAGTCGAAATGACCCTGGCCTGTCGCAACGTTCCAGATCTGCCGGTCGTTGCTGACCACTACATTGCCGCCCTCGGCGAATATGCGCATGCTCGTCAGCGACGAGACGGATCTGAGTTCCGCCTTGAGTTTGATGAGCGCCCGGTACACCTCACGGGTACTCACGTCGGCGTCCATCAAGCCCTTGGCCGTGCGCAGGAGGACGATGTCCTGGAAATGAAAGCGGTATTCGCGGCTGGAGCCGCGCTGCGGGTCGAGGATTTCGCGGCGAACGTAGTGGCGGACCTGGGAGGGCTTCAAACCGATCAGGTCTGCCACCTCCCGGGTGCTGTAACCACCTAAACGCGACTGATCAGGTTTCTGGCTGGAAACCGAACCCTTGGGCACTGCATCGGCACCTTATGATGTTTTCCCAACTCTGACGCGAACACAGTCTCGCACAACGATCCCCACCATTTGCACACGAGCGGCGTTTGCAGCAGCGACACGCCCCTCCAGGTTCCACCCTAGCTGACGGTGGATTGGAAACGATGACGGGGAGTGCCTGTTCATTACGATAGTGCGCCATGCGGGCTGGCGCAAACATCGGCCCGTCGGCGCACAGTTTTTCGTTCGATTTCGCTCAGGGAAAAGAATTTCAGCGCGACTTCGCCTGCTTCAGCGTTTCGCGCAAGAGGTCGAGTTGCTCGGACGTGATGCGCTGAAAATCGGTGATGCGGCAGCGCGGCCCGAGCTGGCGGCTGCCCGGCCCGAGCCCGTAGGTTCCCCGCACGCTGTCGTTGCGGCAAACCGACATGCCTCCCGTAGTCTCGTAAACCAGGGTGTCGTTCCTCCGGATTCCCGGACAGCGGCGCGCAAGCTGCACCAGGTACTGCTCCGAGCGGTTGACCCGGAAGACGATGTGGCGGTCGTCCAGCGCCGTCGCGGAGCGGATACGCCGAACCTGCAGGCAACGCACGCTTTTCACGTAGTCTTCGGCTTCCGGGTCGGCGCTTAGAATGTCCTCGACATCGAGCGGTTCCTCGTCGCAGAAACCGGCGGCGGGGAGCCACGACAGCAGCAAGATCAGCAAAGTCAGGACACCGCGCACCGGCCGGACCCCTGGCGTTTCGACAGTCCGCCCTATGATGCGCCGCAGCCTTGAGGTTGCCAACCGCAAGAACTAACGGGGCGATGCCCCGGCCCGACGAGAAAACAGTGACCGGGAGCGAATCTGATTCATTCGACAGCCTTAACCGCGAACAAGAGGTCTCGAACCTGGGAAGCAGGCATCCGGCCGGGCTGCCGGCAGCAATCTCCAGTCAGATTGCCCGGCTGTCCTTTTCCAGCGCCGGAAGGTCCTGCAACGTCGAATCCATGATGACGATGTGGCGCTCGGCGAAACGCCATTCGCCATCCCGCTTCTCCAGGCGGTCCCGGTAGACGCCCCGCAGGTGGATCGGCCAGCGCCGTTTGCGCGAGTGCCCGTCCGCATCGTAGTACGTCTCGGCCGTGGCCCGGTTGCCGTCGATCTCGATGGAAGGCGAATGCGCCATGTGGCGCAAGCCCATGACGGGGTCGCGCATTTTCTCTATCCATTTCTGCAGGCCGTCCCTGATGCCGTCCGCCCCGTCGTTGCGGGAGCTGCGGCCGAACCGGAGCGTGGCGTCATCCCAGAACATCGCCGCAATCTCCTCGGCGCTGCCCCGGTCGACCACGAAACAGTATCGCGAAATCAGGCTCTGAATCTGCTGATAGTCATTCATGGAAAACCCGCAAAGCCGCGTCGTGCCCCGGATGATACGAAATGCCGGCACACCTTGCCGGAGTGCCCGGTTCGCTCGCCGATCCGCGCGTCGGGATGGCGGGAATCCGGTTCAACTCGGCGGCGATACCCGGTATGCTCCGCATGGCCATGCCCTTCATCCGCAAGTCATGCGCTATCTCGTACAGTTCCTGATCCCGGCCCTTATTTTCCTGGGCGTGCTCTACATCGTCACGAAGAAAAGGCGAGCCCAGGCGGAAGGCGACGAAACCAAGAACACCTTCCTGCTCATTCTGGTGATCGGCGCCGCAGTCGCCGTCGCCGCCCTGTTCGCCACCCCGGCATACTGGAACGGGTAATACCCGCACCCTCGGCATTTGCGCGGCGTCAACGCGCATTGCGCCCAAGTATCGGCGGCAGGGTGCGCAGCGATCCGGGCTAACGCGAACGCCGCCTGGCCAGGGCGGCCCGCCCCTTTTCAGTAATCCCGTTGAAGAGCCGTTGCGCGGTGCCACGCAGGTCCGTGAGAGCTTCCTGCCGGGCGCCCGCTTCACGTTCGGTGTCCTGGGGCGGAACGAATTCCAGGTGCGGCCAGCCCCGCTCCCCGGCCACCTTCGCCAACCTGGCCTTGGGGTTCACGACCACGGGCCTGCCCACCCTGTCGAGCAGCGGGAGATCTTCGATGCCGTCGGTATAGAACCAGGCATCGCGCACGTGCAGCCCCCGTTGTGCGCAGAAAAGCTCCGCCGCATCGCGTTTGCTTTCGCCGTAACAGGGTTCGAAATTGCCGGTAATGCGTCCATCGAGGGTTTCGAGCTCGGTACAGCACAGGTGCCCGATGTCCAGTTCTCGGGCAAAGGGTGCTGCCTGGGCTCGCGTTGCGGATGTGAGCAGAACGACTTCATGGCCGAGAGCCTTGTGTGCGCTGATGAGTTCGCGGCCCTCATCGTAGATGCTTCCCCCCAGCCCGTTGTGAAACGCCTGCTCTCCCAGGCGGATGAACTCCGGCTCGTGTGTGCCCGCCAGGTCATTGAGCGTCACCCGCATCAGGTCGAGATAGTGGGCAAGGCCCAGGCTGTAGTCGAAGAACACGCGCAACTGCAGCACCATGCGCCAACGCGGTACGGTGGCGCGTTTGAACCCTTCCCAGCCCAACGCCGCCACCGAGTAGCCGGCGATCAGCGTGCGGTCCAGGTCGAAGAAAGCCGTACCCCCGGTGTTGGCGGCGAGAGATTTCAGATCGTCCAGGTAGCTTGAGAATGTCAGTTTCAAAGTCGATACAGGCCCTATTCGGTCCTCGTGCGGTCACCCGCCGGGGCGCGGGCAGCTTATCAAACCGGGCGTGACCTTCGCAGGTTGTGTGGAGCATCGTTCCTTCGTTCGGGCACCGAGTCCGCTGCGAGAACTCCTAACGGGGGGCGGCAATCGTCCGGGGGGATACAGGGAGCGTCAGGCGAAGCGCGCCGCCGCCGTCGATGGGATGGAACCTGACCTGCGCGCCCGGCAATGCCCTGTCGATGAAGGCAGACTGCGCGAAGGCGGCCATGAAGTGCCCGACCGCATAGCCCGCCAGCACATCGGCAACGTAGTGTTTGCGCGCCTCCACGCGTGCCCAGCCGGTGCTGATTGCCAGCCCTTCGAACCCGAGGTTGACGACTGTCCGCGCCGATGAGGGCATGTCGATATAGGCCAGGTTGCGCATCCCCAGCAGCGTAGCGGCGCTTGCCGTGCTGGTGTGCCCGGAGGGAAAGCTCAAGCGGTCGGAACGATCCGGGCGCCGGCGGTCGGCAACTTCCTTGGCGCCTTCCACCAGCATGCCCTGGGCATAGAGCGTGACGATGCCCACGCCGAGACCGGACAGCTTTTCCCGGGCCGACTCGCCGGGCGCGGCCAGCGCCGTCAGCAGGTAGCCCGCCACGGCAGCGTCGCGCAGCCTGTCGCTTGCCCTGGGGGCCCCGGAACCGAACAGGGGCGCCTCGTCGGCAAGCCAGTCGGAAACGTCGTTGTCGAGGCCGGTAACGGTCAACAGGGCGGCGCCGGTCAGCGGCGCCCAGGTTCGCGGGTTCTTCGCCGCATCGCCCGCGGCGTCGCGCAACGCACCGGCGTTGGGCCAATAGGCTCCCCAGGAGCCCTGCTGAGGCACTCCGGCACACCCGGTCAGCAAAGCCAACAGGGAGAACAGCGATATCGACGGGGAAGGAAGCATGCTGCGGCGCATTCTACTTTGCGCCGCGTTTGCCACCTTGCCTCAGGGCGCCTACCCGGAAACTTCCGCCTCCGCTTCGCCGGTAGTCTCGGCGCTATCGCCGGTAGTCTCGGCGCTATCGCCGGCATCCTCGGCGCTGTCGCCGGCATCCT
>JAPOON010000050.1 GCA_026713405.1 Gammaproteobacteria bacterium | reverse complement strand
GCCGTCGTCATCGAACGCCTCCACCGCCCTGGTGACATTCAACTCGAAGAGTGCACCCGGATTGCCGTTGAGCGTATTGACCATGCGACCGGACCTGCTGTTGCAACCGAAAAAACCGGCATGCCGGGCAGAATGTCCCAGGAACGAGAGTGCATAACGGCCGCTTTCCCCGGAACGTGCCGCGCTCTCCATGGAGGCATGGCCCCGTCCGGTGCCTCTGAAAAGCTGTGCCGCTCCCGCGATCACGATCAGCCCCAGCGTCAGGGTGAGCAGCAACTCGACCAGCGAGAAACCGCGGCTGGCGTACCGGCGCCCGCCAACCATCAGATGCGGCTCTGGACGGCGAAACTTCGCATTTGCCCACGTTCCAGCCACTGCACGCGGACCCGCACAAGACCGGTTGTCGGATCCACATCGATCGAGCCGTCGCCTTGCGGCAGCCGCATACGCCCGATGGTCACGCCGGAAATGTCCATTGCGGCCGCATCCGCCAGTTCGATGCACGACGGGGTTTCCGCGAATCGCCCCATGCGGCACTTCCAGACTGCCTGGTCGTATTCCGCCATTTGCTCCGGGGTGCATTCGACCGCGACGCAGTCGGGTGGCGCCGGCGGGGGATCACCCAGCCCGAGGCCTCCGTAGAGCGCGGCTGCGTTACTGCTGCCGGCGTTCGCGCGGGCCCGGTCGATCATGTCTTCAGCCAGCAGGGCGGCTTCCGTACCGAGCAGTGCGGAACGATTGCCCTGCATGGTAATCGCCAGCAGGCCGACCACCCCGAGTACGCCAACACCCATGACAAGCACGGCAACCAGCAGTTCCACCAGAGATACGCCCCTCGGCCGCTTTCTGCGCGGCGCGGCGCGCGGGCCCCGCCTGCGCAGCGCGGCCGTTCGGCGCGGAATTCGGAACCGTCTGATCACGGAGGGCACGCCTCGAACAGGGAGTCGCACCATTTTCGGGTCCGAACTCGGGCAGCGCTATCCGCCAATCACCCGGAAAACGGTGCGAATGTCTCGCTTCCGCGTGTAGGACGATAGGTCCCGGGTATTATTCCCAGCGGTCTTCGCCGGTGCCGATCACCCCGTTGTCGTCGCGATCCCAGCGGCGGTTTCCCGAGTCATCGAGTTCCAGGAAACCGTCCGTCGCCATCGGTCCCAGGGGATCGGGTCGCGCGGTCAGCCTGAACCTGTCGCCGCTGCCCTCGACCGAGATGGCGTAGCGGCCCTGGCGCACCGACCGGGCCTCGCAAATCGTCGCGGCGACCGCGCCGGTATCCGCATCGCCCGAGCCGTCGCCATCGGTGTCGGCGGCGCCCTCGTAAGTGAACCCGGCGCCCGCCCAGCGCTCCATGCCCAGGGCACAGCCCAGCAGGTCTCCCTGGGCTTCCGCCCGGAATGCGCGTTGCGAGTAGCTCGTATAGAGCGGAACCGCCAGCATCGCGATGACGGCAAGAATGGCCAGCGCGGCCAGCAACTCGATCAGGCTGAACCCCGAACCGCCACCGCCGGAAGCAACCTCGATTGCAGACCGCATTGCCCCCCGGCTCCAGCTGCGTACTAGCGGGCGCGCTCGGCCCGACTGTCGCGGATCATGCAACCCACCCACAGCACCGCGCCACAGGACAGGGCCGCATCGGCCACGTTGAAGGCAGGAAAGTAGTAGTCGCGCCAGTGCAGCAGCACGAAGTCGACCACGTAGCCGGTCATCAGGCGATCCACCATGTTGCCCAGCGCTCCTCCAAGAATGAGGCCGTATGCCAGCCCCTGGAACAGGTCACCAACGGGCAGCCGGCGCAGTTCATAGACGATGAACGCCGCAAAAGCCGCCGCCAGACCGACGAAAAACCAGCGTTGCCACCCGCCCAGACCGGACATCAGCGAGAACGCCGCACCATCGTTGTGCCAGAGCACCCAACTGAAGAACGGCAGCAGCTCCACCTGCTCGCCCAACCGCAGGTTGCTGCTGGCCAGCCACTTCGTGACCTGATCCAGCGCGATCACCAGGCCGGCAACAACGTACCACCTATCTCTCATGTTTCTTCCGAATCGGTTCTACCCGGGCGCCAGGTTCACGATCGCATGTCTCACCGTTTGGCAGCAATCGCAGAAGTTTCAGACCGCGCGGTCATCGCTGACACCCGTCGGGCACGCAGGCGACTCAAATGTTGCGCTTCTGTCCCGCAGGTCAGATCACTGAGCTTGCACGGGGGGCGCCGCCCCGACAAGGCGACATTTGCCCGAAAACGCGTAATCTGGATCTCAATGACTGCCATGCAGGGCACCCTCCGTCCCGGGAAAACCGCTCCCGCGCCAATTATACGTTCAAACACTGTGGCGGATGTCGCGGAGCCCAAGGCCGCTCACGCCGAGCGCGGCGGCGAAAACCGAGCCACCCAGCACCACGGCGCCCGACAGCCACAGCACCCGCTCGATCGACGGGGCAGCCAACCAGTACGCGTCGCTGGGCACGACGGCCACCAGCGTCAGGCCCATGCAGATTACCGCCGCCAGCACCCGCACCCCCGACCGAACCAGCGTTCCGTCAACCGGGAAGTAACCCTGTCCGACGGCAGCCCGCCATAGCAGCCAGCAGTGCAGCCATGCCGCCACGGAGGTCGCCAGCGCCAGCCCCACATGCCCGAACCAGCGAAACATCGACAGGTTGAGCACCACGTTGGCCGCTACCGCAACCCCGGCGATGCGGAACGGCGTGCTTGTGTCCTGATGGGCGAAAAAGGCCGGCGCCAGCACCTTGACCAGCACCAGCGGCAGTACGCCGATCGCGAATGCCTGCAACGCCAGGGCGGTCATGGAAACGTCCCTCAGGGACATTTCCCCGTGGTGAAATATGGTCGCGATCAGGGGACACGCCAGCATGAAAAGCGCAACGGAGGCCGGCACACCGAGCAATACGCCCATGCGAACGCCCCAGCCGACGGTCCGGCTGAACCCCGGAGCATCATCCCGGCCCGCCAGGCGGGACAGATTCGGCAACAACACGGTACCGAGAGCCACCGCCACCAGGCCGATGGGCAGTTCGAGCAACCGGTCAGCATAGTAAAGCCAGGAGATGCTGCCCGTCGCCAGCGTCGACGCCAGCACCGTGTCGATCAGGGAGTTCACCTGCCCCACCGATGCCGCCAGCACGGCCGGAACCAGCAGGCGCCCCACCTGGCGCACCCCCTCGTGGCGCGTGCCCACCCGGGGCCTCGTCAACAGGCGCAGCCGCGCCATGAACGGCCCCTGGAAACAGAGTTGCACCGCGCCCGCGGCAAGCACGCCCCAGGCCAGCGCGAAGGCCATGTCAGCGCCCGCAAAGGCGGCGAGCAGCATCGCCGAGACCAGCGAGGCATTCAGCAATACCGGCGTGAAGGCCGGAACCGCAAAGCGGTCGTGCATGTTGAGAATGCCCCCGGCAAACGCCGTCAGGGCAATGAAACCAAGGTATGGAAAGGTGATGCGAACCAGGTCGGAAGCGAGCCCGAACCGATGCGGGTCGTTCCAGAAACCGGGCGCGAAGACGGTGACCAGCGCCTCCGAGAACAACATGCCCAGGGCGACGCACAGCACCAGCACAAGCCCCAGGTTGCCGCCCACCAGTGCGATGAATTCTTTCAGTTCCTCGTATCCGCGCGCCTTGTAGCGGGCAAGCACCGGTACGAAAGCCTGGTTGAACGCACCCTCGGCAAACAGCCTGCGGAAGAAGTTGGGAATGCGGAAGGCGACGAAAAACGCGTCCGCCGCCCCGCCGGCGCCGAGAAAGTGCGACAGCAGCACATCGCGGGCGAACCCGGAGAGCCGCGACAGCAACGTCATGGACGATACGACCACGCCCTTGGCGGTGACGTCCGTGAGCCCGTCGGCGGCGGTGGCAGCGTCCGGCACAGCTCGCGGGCGCTCAGTTGACATGCATCATCCTCGACGGCATATTAGCGCGCCTTTCAGCCCCCGGAGCCCCAATTGGCCAACAGCGCCCAGGCCCGCAAACGGGCCCGTCAAGCGGAAAAGCGGCGGCGGCACAACGCCAGCCGGCGCTCCATGGTACGGACCTACATCAAAAAGGTGCAAGCCGCCATCGACGAGAACGATGCCGACGCCGCCAACGCTGCCCTGGTCACGGCGATTCCCGTCATCGACCGCATGGCGGCCAAAGGCATTCTGCACAAGAACAAGGCCGCCCGGCACAAATCCCGCCTGACCGCCGCGATCGCCGCGCTCTAGCGGTTCTCGCCCCGGCTACCCCCGCGTTCACGCGCAGGGGGACTGCACTGGCGCTGGCAATGAGAGCGCAGGGTCCTAATCCACGATTACGAGGTTGTCCCGGTGCATCAGTTCCGGTTCCTCCACGTAATCGAGTATCCCCGCCATCTCATCGGTGCCAGCCCCCGCCAGCCGCCCCGCTTCGCCGCTTGAATAGTTGACGAGCCCCTGGGCCACCGCCTCCCCGCTCTCGGTAACGCAGCGGACCAGATCGCCGCGCACGAACTTGCCGTGCACTGCAACGACGCCCACGGGCAGCAGGCTGACACCCCGTTCGCGCATCGCCGCGGCAGCGCCGGCATCCACCACCAGTTCGCCCTTCGGCTTCAGCTGGCCGGCTATCCAGCGTTTGCGAGCAACCAGCGGCAGTACGGTGGCGGCGAGCAGGGTTCCTTCCGTCTCACCAGCCAGAATGCGGGTCAGAACGCCTTCCTTGCGGCCGTTCGCGATTACGGTGTGGGCCCCTGACCGGGCGGCGGTGCGCGCGGCGCGTATTTTCGTGACCATGCCTCCCCGACCCAGGGATCCGCCCTCTCCCGCCAGGGCATCCAGGCCCGGGTCGGTAGCCTCGGCATATCCGAGCCGCCCGGCGCCCGGGTTGGTGCGCGGGTCCCGTTCGTACAAACCGTCCACATCGGTAAGCACGATCACCACGTCCGCCGCGAGCAGACTGGCCACCAGTGCCGCCAGGGTGTCGTTGTCGCCGAACCGGATCTCTTCGGTCGCCACGGAATCGTTTTCATTGATCACCGGAATCACGCCCAGGTCGAGCAGGTGCGTCAGGGTGGAGCGGGCATTCAGGTAGCGGCGCCGGTCCGCCAGGTCTTCATGGGTGAGCAAGACCATGGCCGTATGCCTGCCGCGGCGCGCAAAGGCGGATTCATAGGCCTGTACCAGCCCCATCTGGCCCACGGCGGCAGCAGCTTGCAACCGAGGCAGGTCCGCGGGGCGCCCCGGCCAGCCGAGCCGCGCCACGCCCTCCGCCACCGCGCCCGAGGACACGATCAGCGGCTGCCTGCCCGCTGCCGACAATTCGACGAGTTGGTTGCACCACCTGTCTATTTCGGCGTGGGCCAGCCCGGACGCCGGATCGGTCAGCAGCGAACTGCCGATCTTGATCACGATGCGTTTCGCGTCCGCCACCTTGCGCCGGGCCTGTTCCTCGGCCAGTTTCACGAGTGCCTCGCGGCCAGCGCATTGGTGAGGACATCTTCGTGAATGCGCTCGCTCAATGCCTGTTCACGGACCCGCACCGCATCGTCCGTCGCAGCCAGATCGTTCAGTTCATTTACCCCGGCCATCACGCTGTTCTTCAATGGTTCGAGACCGGTCCGCGCCAGCGCCGAAACCGGGAGAACGCGTCGCGACGGGAAGGCGCCGCGCAGGCGCTCGAGGAACTCGTCCAGGGACTCGCGGTCAACCAGATCGATTTTCGTCGGCACCAGCCAGATCGGGCGGCTGGCGAGCGCCGAACTGTAGGCGGCCAGCTCGGCCTCGATGGCGGCAGCGTTGGCCACCGGGTCGGAGCCGTCCACCGGCAGCACATCGACCAGATGCAACAGCAGCCGCGTGCGGGAGAGGTGCCGCAGGAACTGCACGCCGAGGCCGGACCCGCCTGCCGCGCCGGCGATCAGGCCGGGTATGTCAGCCATGACGAAACTTGCCGCTTCGTCGACGCGCACCACGCCCAGGTTGGGGACGAGGGTCGTAAACGGATAGTCGGCGATTTTCGGACGTGCAGCCGAAACGGCGGCAATCAGGGTGGACTTGCCCGCGTTCGGCATGCCGAGCAGCCCCACATCGGCCAGCAGTTTCAGCTGCAGCGCCAGTTCCCGCTCGTCTCCGGCCGCCCCCGGCGTGGTCCTTCTGGGCGCCCGGTTGGTGCTCGACTTGAAACGCGTGTTGCCGAGCCCATGCTGCCCGCCCCGGGCAACCAGCAGCCGCTGTCCCGGCTCGGTGAGATCTCCGAGCAGTTCCAGGGTGTCCGCGTCAACCACGGAAGTTCCCAGCGGCACCCTGACTTCGCGGTTTTCTCCGTGCGCACCCGTCTTGTTGCGCCCGCTGCCCGGCTGGCCGTTGCCCGCCCGGTAGCGGGGCTGATAGCGGAAGTCCACCAGTGTGTTGAGGGCGGCATCGGCGACCAGAACGACATCGCCGCCATCGCCACCGTCGCCACCGTCCGGCCCTCCCCTGGCGACGAATTTCTCGCGCCGGAAGCTCAGACAACCGTCACCGCCCTTGCCGGCATGCACGTAGACGGTCGCTTCGTCGATGAACTGCATTGGGGAAACCTTCCCGTTAGGGGAAGGCCAAGGGCTAGCCCGCCGGGACGACCGAAATGTACTTGCGCTTCGGCTTGCCTCTTTCCACGAACCTGACGAGGCCGTCCTGCGTCGCGAACAGCGTATGATCGCGCCCGCAGCCCACGTTCTCTCCCGCATGGAAGCGGGTGCCGCGCTGCCGCACCAGGATGTTGCCGGCGCGCACGTACTGGCCGCCATACTTTTTCACCCCGAGCCGTTTCGACTGCGAATCCCGGCCGTTACGGGTACTTCCGCCTGCTTTCTTGTGTGCCATGCATCAGTCTCCCTGGTCTCGTTGTCACGCCGCCTTGATGCCGGTGATGCGTACCTCGGTATACCACTGGCGGTGGCCCTGGCGCCGCAGGTAGTTCTTCCGGCGCTTGAACTTGATCACCCGAATCTTCTTGCCCCGGTCGTGGCTCAGCACCCGGGCCTTGACCTGGCCGCCATCCACGTACGGCTGCCCGACGCTGACATCGTTGCCGTCGGCCACCAGCAGCACCTTGTCGAACTCGACGTCCTCCCCCGGCTCCCCTTTCAGCCGCCCGACCTT
>JAPOON010000049.1 GCA_026713405.1 Gammaproteobacteria bacterium | reverse complement strand
CAGCCGTTCCGCCGCCAGCGGGGAACCCACTCGGTGATGCCCCGGCGCAGGTATTCAGAGTCCGTCGACAACACGACGCGGCAGGGCCGGGTCAACCGCTCCAGCCCCTCAATGGCGGCCATGAGTTCCATGCGGTTATTGGTGGAGTCGGGTTCCGACCCGGACACGGCCTTGCTGCTGCCCCGGTAGCGCAGCAGTGCCGCCCAGCCACCGGGGCCCGGATTGCCCCGGCAGGCGCCGTCGGTGAAGATTTCAACGATGCCGCTCAAGGGGCTTCCAGGCAGTCGGTTTCGGATAGGCGACCGGTGCGACGCGGGTTCGTTCGCGCGTTTTGCGGCGCCCCGCCCAGCGTGCGCCGTGAACCTGCTTCAATGCCGAGACAACCAGGATGCCCCCGGTGGGGGGCTGCACCCGGTTCATCCAGGCGCGGGCCTGCTCCGGCCACTTCCACCCCAGGTGCATGGGCAGGCCGAAGCCGAGGTACGCGGTGCGGGCTTCCGGCTTGAATCCCAGCAGCGCCAGCCAGTCGAACAGGCGCAGGGGATTGACGAACCGCATGCCCGAGAACAGGTCATCGTGCAGGCGCCCGTACGCCGCCCGCAAGCCCCACAGGCTCAATGCGTTGAATGCGCAGATCAGCAGGCGGCCGCCCGGTGCGATGACGCGGCTCACCTCGCGCAGCGCCTGCCGTGGATCTTCCTCCAGTTCCAGGCTGTGATGCAGAACGAAACCGTCCGCCAACCGGTTCGGCAAGGGGAGCGCATCCAGCCGGCTCGTCATGCTGGCCAACTCGGAGTGAACTTCCGTTTCCTGAACGGCCAGGTAGAAGCAGTTGCGCACCATGCAACGCTTGACGCCCCTGGCCGCCGAGGGCGTGCCGCCGGACCAGATCAGCGTATCGCCGTGAAAGCGTCGCACGAGGTCGGCAAGGAGGGGCTCTTCCTGGGCGAGGATCCATTGCCCGAGACTGTTGTCGGACCAGCCCGCGGGTGGTTGTACTAGCCCTTGCAAGCCGGCTGCCCCGCTCAGCGCCGCTCGATGTCGGCTTGGGTATCCAGTGCCGCCTGCAGGGCTGCGAAGTCCAGGGTGCCGCCGCGGGAGGCGAACCAGCCGCGCATGGTGTCGAGTTCCGCTTCGGAAACCGCCGCGAGGTCGCCGTCCACCACTCGCGTGACGGTTACCAGGGCCTCCCCTTCCTCGCCGAGACTCGCCTCACCCACACTTCTGCCCCCTTCCGGGGGCCTCGGCAGCGCGAAGGCTACCGACAGAACGTTCTCGGGCGCCGAACCGCCCGCGCGGCTGACGAGTTCGAAGGTCTCCCAGTCGAGACCATGGGCATTGGCCGCATCGGTTACGCTCGCGCCTTCGCGAATCTGCTGCAGTGTCTCGCTGCGAGCAGCGAGCAGCGCCTGGCGCGCCTTCTGCTCGATGAGCAAAGCGCCGATCTCCTCCTCGACTTCGGCAAAGGGTTTGACCGCGGCTGGATAGTGCTCGCTAACCCGCGCCACCACGGCTCGCCCGTCGCCGTATTCGACCGCGGGGCTGTTGTTGCCGTCGAGCAGCACATCGGCCTCGAAAAGCGCGTCGCGCAATTCTACATTGACGAAGATTCCCTCGCCGGATTCACGAGTTATGCCCGTGGCTGAATCGATGTCGAGTTGGAGGGTATCGGCGATGCCTTCCAGTGAATCGTTCATCTCGAACGCCAGGCTGTCGAGTTCCCGCAGCCGGTCCTTGAACAGCTCCCGGGCGGCGTTCTCGACCAGGCGCTGCTTGATTTCAACCCGGCGTTCCTCGAATGTCGGATACGCCTGAATCTCGATGCCGTCGAGCCGGATCAGGTGATAGCCGAACTGCGTCTTGACCGGCTCGGAGATCTGGCCGTCCTCTTCGAGACTCCAGAGCACCCGCTCGAATTCGGGATCGAATATACCCTTGCCGACGCTGCCCAACTCGCCTCCCGCAGCACTCGAGCCGGGATCTTCCGAATATTCCCGGGCCAGGTCCGCGAAGGACTCTCCGGCGTCGATGCGTTCCCGGAGTTCGCCCACCTGTACCCTCGCCTGCTCGTCGCTCCGATCGTCGGTGACCTGCAACAGAATGTGCGAACTGCTGCGCAGTTCTTCCCCGCCGGCGTTCGCCTTGTCTGCCTCGTATTCACCGCGCACCTGTTCATCGCCGATGTCGACGGCCGGGTCCTGCTCGAGCATCTGCCAGTTCAACTCCAGGTAAGCCACGTCGACGGCCTCGTCCGTCATGAATTCCGTCTGGTGTTCGTCGTAATAGGTGTGGATCTCCTCCGGTGCAATATCGATACCGGCGCTGAAATGTTCGACGGTAAACGGCAGATAAGCGATGTCGCGGGTCTGGTTCATCAGCGCATTCAGCAGCCGCGTTTCCCATAGCGGCAGAACCGCCGTTTCGGTAACGGCCTGGCGCAACTGGTTCAATCTCAGGAGATTCGCCATCTCCTCCAGGTATTCCGGGGCGGAATAGCCGAGGGCGGAAACGGCGCGCCGGTAGAGGTTCTCGTTGAAGCGGCCGTCCACCTGAAAGTTGGGGTCGCCCGCGACGATGTCATCGACCTGGGATTTCGATGCCTGCAGGCCCAGCTCGTCGATGGCCTGGTCGAGCAGCTTGCGGAGGATCAACTGTTCCAGGGAGGCCTGCTGCAGGGCCAGTTGATCGATGGCTTCCGGATCGACCTCATCGCCGAGTTGCAGCAGGATCCTGCGGCGCTGCCGCTCCGTTTCCACTTCCACCATGGTGCGGGTGATCTCGTCGCCGTTGACGCTGGCGACTTCGGGGTCGCCGGGTGCAAAGACGTTGAAGGCGCCGAAGCCGAAAAACGCCAGCGCGAAAACCAGCACCGCCACGATGATCTTGAAACCCGTGCTCTGGGTGCGATCTCTAAGCTTCTGCAACATGGTTCGAATCCCGGAATGAAAAAAGGCGCAGAAACTGCGCCCTTAGACGAATTGATGAAACCCCTGCTCTGGGGATATCGGTCAGCGTGGGGCCAGCCCTTAGTTCAAAGCGTCCTTGAGCGCCTTGCCGGGCTTGAATGCCGGTACCCTGGCCGCGGCGATCTCGATGGTTTCACCGGTCTGGGGGTTGCGGCCCGTGCGCGCCGCCCGATCTCTGACCGAAAACGTGCCGAACCCTACCAGCGCAACAGGGTCGGACTGTTTGAGCGAGTCGGTTATGCCGTCAAGCGTTGCTTCAAGCGCCCGCGCGGCCGCCGCCCTGGAGATATCGGATCCTGCTGCGATGCGATCTATGAGTTCGTATTTATTCCCATGTTTTCCCTCGATTACGGCAATCCGTGAAGTAACTGCCGAGATGAAATTGCAACCGTACGATGACGACGATCAGCCCTCGCGTTTATACCAATAGCAATTTTTCACTGCAAGCCTGAGTACGGTTCCTGT
>JAPOON010000048.1 GCA_026713405.1 Gammaproteobacteria bacterium | reverse complement strand
TGCCCCGTTTCTTCAGGGCAGCCGCCCAGTCTTCGCTCTCGGCGATCAGGTCGAGGAGCCGGAAATAGTCGCCGAAGGACACGGGCGCCTGGCCGTCTTCGACCCAGGTGAGTTCGACGAGTTTTTCATGGGTGACGGAGACGATGGCATCGAAACTTTTCTTCTCCGCCGGGTCGTGCCCGATCAGGCGAACTTCGCGGTCGAAAGGGTTTCCTGGCTGAAACCCAAGCACAACATCCTTCGGTGGTTCGTGCAGAAAGCCACAGGAAAAAGCGCCTTTGTCGCTCAACCGCCCACTGCCGCGCAGTATGGCTGCGGCGCTAGCCAATTCCTCTGCGGTGCATGGATCCAGAGGATGTTCAGGGAGGGTTCGGGATGCGTCCATGCTGGCACCGACGGTTTCAAAGTGGTTTCGCATCGAGGCTATGGCCTTCCGATACTCATGTCAAATATTCGGTAGTACGACAATACGGCAAGTGTCTCAGCCCGGCCACATCGACTTCTGGCCAGGTGGAATGGTCGCCTGTTTCCCGGCCGCGGGGCGCGAAACGCACGGACACTACGACATTCCGCTGCGCGGATGTACGGTGACGCTCGACAACACCGTGGTCGTCGACCTCGTGCGTCACTGATACATTGGAGCCCATGCCTCTATCTTGGAGCGGTCCAGCCGCTAGCCGTACCTATTCATGAATAAACTACTGCGGTCGTCAATAGCAGCGAAATCACTGGCCGTGCTCCCGCCGCGTACTCAACGTACTGTCGAGCACGCCTCCGCGCGCTCTTACTTCGCGCACCCAGTGCTTTCACTACTGTTGCCAACCTCGCTACGTTCAATTGCGAATCGGTGTGGCTAGGTCCCCTCGCCGAGTTCCGATGCGGTCCCATACCGTGCTCGCCGGTTTTTCATTACCACCGGCATGATCACGAACAGGCTAGCAAGCACCCCGAAAGAGCCGGCATAGATCACCGGACTGTAATTGCCCGCCACGAGCACCAGGCTTGCAGCGGCAGGTCCGACTGCCGCGCCCGCAAACGAGAGGAGGTTGCCTGCGTTGACCAGCCTGCCCGAGGAATCCAATTTGGCGAAAATGCCGAAAAAGAATGTCTGAATAACACTGAAGGCGACGTACGAGATCACGGTTGCCCCAACGTAAGCGAAGGGGTCGTAGAACAGCGCCACAGCATACCCGGCCCCCATAAACGCAAGGCCGGCTACCAGGGCCGTTGCGTCGCCGACTTTGCCGTCCATCCAGGCAGCCAGCACTCCCCCGAGCATGCCGCTGACAGCCCCCAGTGACAGGACGACACCGATGCCCTGCGCACTCAACCCGGAGTTGACGCCGATTCGCTCCCAGTATGCCCAGTTGGCTCCGACAACCACCGATTGAATGAAGAAACCCATTGCCAGAAGAAACACCGAGACTGTCAGGATGCCCGACAGGTCGAGTTGACCCGAGGCGACGTCTTCCTGCCCGTTGAAACGGGGAAACCACGCCAGGGCCATGGCCAGGGCGACCAGTGAAATCGCCGCGAAGCCCAGAAAGGGCCCTGTCATCCCGGAAATTTCCAGCAAAGGAGGTATTCCCAGGAACCAGACCAGGCCAGACAATGACATGCTGGCTACAACAATCCCGTAAACACGGGTCGGCCGTCCCAGCCTTGAAATGGCTGCATAGACAGCACCCAGGATTACACCCGCCGACAATCCGGAGACGATTCGAGTCAGGACCATCAGCGTGACGCTCTCGAGCCACGCGGCGCAAAAATCGGAGAGAACGACCAGGAGAACGGCGCAGAGAACCGTCGTTCGCAGGCTCCAGCGATGTACTGTCACCATAGCAACGCAGAGCATCGTCATCATCGCAAACAGTTGCAGCGATGAAATTCTTCCGGCCAGTTGTGCAGACCACCCGAACTCATCGACAAACCCGCCGACGATCAGTGGCATGGCGTTCCAGTACGCATAACCCACCACGGTCAATGAGGCCAGGGTGATGACTGCCCGCGTCTCGTTGACGCCGCCTTCTTCTGTTGCCATCTCGGCTCCGTTTAGTCGAGCAGCGTCATGTCGCCATGGTGCCTGATGGCCGCCTGCCCGCTCGACGGCCAGCCGTGGATCACTGTCACATACGCGCCCCGTGAGCCCACTGTAGGGCGCAGGTCATCAACGGTCCAGCAACGGTCCAGGAAGAAACGGTCCAGAGTACGGTCCAGGACACCCACAAGGGCAGAGTCCAGGACACCCATAACGTCCAGAGACAACAACGGCAGTACAGGACGCCCACGAGAAGTAAGTTTCACGTTTATGGTCGTTGTCACCGAGTTTGTGTGCGTCAAGTTGTGCAAAAAGGTTTGGTCAGGTGTGCGCGTGATCATGCGGATTTACACTTAGAGTTGGTGGTCAGGCGCTGTGGTTCCGAAACGTGGCCGAACCAACCCATCGCCGGGCTTGCCCCGGCCGTCCGGTTTCCGGAGAGAGCGGGACAGCGCCGTGCGCGAGGCAAAGGTCGATCTACTTGCGGAACCTCAATGTCATGCGGTCTGACTCGCCGATGGCCCGGTAGCGGGCCTGGCACGCCCCGCGCTCCTCGCCTTGCCCCATTTCGCGGCAGAATGCCAGCGACGGCGGGAGGGTCCAGACGCCGGCGGGATGATCCCGGCTGTCGCGGGGGTTGGCGTTGATCTCGGAGGATGCTTCCAGCCGCAGCCCCACCGCCGCGGCCATCTCGATTACGAGAGCTTCGGTAACGTATCCGGTGTCTTTCATGTCGTCGAGGCTGCGACCTTCGGGCGCGCGGTGTTGCACGACGCCCAGTACGCCTCCCGGCCGCAAGGCGCGGGCAATGACCTCGAACATGTCGGCAGCATAGTCGCCGTTCAGCCAGTTGTGGACATTGCGGAACGTGAGCACGTAATCTGCCGAACCGGGCGGGGCGATTGCCGTCTGCTCCGGTATGCCCAGTTCCGTAACGACGACAGCGTCGTACAGGTGCGGAACCGCCGCCAGTTTCTCATCGAAACGCCGCTGGGCGTTCCTGCGCCACTGGGCCGTTCGTTTTGCACTCACCGCGAACCCGGCGGCATAGTAGGCGCCCTCGTCGCGTAGCGCGGGCGCCAGGATCTCCGTCCACCAGCCGCTGCTAGGCCAGATTTCAACCACCGTGGAGCCCGGTTGCAGGCCGAAAAAACGGAGCACCTCCAGCGGGTGCCGATAAGTATCCCGCGTGCTGTTTTCCGGGCTGCGATGATCTCCGGCTACGGCCGCCTCCAGCCAGTCGCGCTCAAGATCCGTGGTCTCCGCCGCGAAGGCGGGGGAGTTGGCCATGCAAGCCAGCAGCGCGGCCAGCAGAACCGCGGATACCCTGGCCGCAGCGCCCGAATACCGTCCGCAAACTTGGGTGCTGTTCATCGCCTGCGTTACAACGCCATCCGCCATCACCAGTCTCCAAGGGAAAGGAATGCCCCGACCGGCCATCTTTTCGCAGGGCGAATCACAAAGCAACGGTCAACTTCCCTCCAGTTCCTCAATCCGCCTCGGCCAGGCTCCTGAACTCCGTCCGTGGCACGAATTCGAACGCATTGGGTGTACTCCCGTGAGTGCCTTGGCAGCCGGCGGCTCAGGGCCGCGGTGGGCGCTGTCGCGCCCGGCATCGGCATCGTCGCCGTAGCTGCCACGCAAATGGCGTGCACCTGGGACCGCGAGAAGACGCTGGGTGACGCCGAAGAGCTGGTCCGGGAGGCGGCCGCTCGCGGGGCGGAGATCATTCTGCTGCAGGAGTTGTTCGAGGCGCCGTATTTCTGCAAGGATCAGGACGGCGAACATTTCGCGCTGGCCAGGGAACGACGGGGCAACGCGCCGATCGAGCGGTTCGTCGAACTGGCCCGGGAACTCGGTGTGGTGTTGCCCGTCAGCTTTTTCGAGCGCGCCGGCACGGCGTTCTACAACGCCCTGGCTATCGTCGATGCAGACGGGACGGTGCTGGGCGTCTACCGCAAGTCACACATTCCGAATTCCGTGGGCTATCAGGAAAAGTCCTTTTTTTCACCGGGCGATACCGGCTTCAAGGCCTGGAAAACCCGCTACGGGACGATCGGCGCCGCAATCTGCTGGGATCAATGGTTTCCCGAGGCGGCGCGCTGCCTGGTGTTGCAGGGCGCAGAACTGCTGCTCTATCCGACCGCCATCGGTTCGGAACCCGCATTCCCGGAACTGGATTCCAGGGATCACTGGCAGCGCGTGATGCAGGGGCATGCGGCGGCCAACCTTACGCCGGTGATCGCATCCAATCGTATCGGCAGGGAAGAAGGGTCAACCTGTACCGTCGAGTTCTATGGCTCGTCGTTCATTGCCGACCATACCGGCGCGATCGTGGCGGAAGCCGGCCGTACGGACCGCGCCGTTATCTTGACGACTTTCGATCTCGATGCCATCGACCAGGAGCGGGTGAACTGGGGCGTATTCCGCGACCGGCGGCCGGAACTGTACAAGCCGATCCTCACCCTGGATGGCCGCTCACCAGACATTGGAACTTGAGGGCCACAAGCGGCGCGACCACTGCCAGGGAGGCCGGCTTCCGCATGCCGGCCGAGTGGGAGCCGCACGCGCGCTGCTGGATGCAGTGGCCGCACCGGACGGATTTCATCTGGCCGGACCTCGACAGAACACAAATCGCTTATGCCAACGTGGCCAGGGCCATCCGCCGGTTCGAACCGGTGACCATGATGGTCTCCGGGGAAGGTCTGGCCAACGCCAAGGTGCATTGCGGCGATGAGATCGACTACTTCGTGCTGCCGCTGGACGATTCATGGGCTCGGGACAGCGGCCCGACGTTTATCAAGTCCGGCGATGAACTGGCCGCATCGGTATTCCTGTTCAATGCCTGGGGGCGAAAGTACGAGCGCTACCACAACGATGCGGCCGTGGGGCATCGGCTTGCCGAGGCGTTGGGCATACGCACCTTTTCCGCCAATGCGTTTCTCGAAGGCGGAGCGCTCGCCGTCGACGGTGAAGGCACCATCATCACCGCCGAACAGTGCATATTGAACGACAACCGCAATCCGGGCATGACCAAATCCGAGGCAGAGCGCATCCTCTGCGATGCCCTGGGCGCGGAAAAGGTGATCTGGGTTCCCGGCGACCCGGAAGACTCCGAGACCGACGGGCATATCGATGCCCTGGCCTGTTTCGTGAGGCCCGGCGTGGTGCTCTGCGCGGTGGGCGCGGAAGAACTGCCGGAGCGGCGAAGGAACCTGCACGAGAACTGGAAGGCGCTGGAGAAGGCGACGGACGCTCGGGGCAGACGCCTCGAACTGATCCCGCTTGGTGAAGCCCATGACGCAACTGCGACGTCCGACGTCTACTGCAGTTCCTACATGAATTTCTATATCGCCAACGGCGGCATCGTTTTTCCAAGCTTCGGGACGGATACGGACCGGGCTGCGCAGGAGCTTGTGGGCAAGCTGTTTCCATCCAGATCTCTTGTTGCCGTGGATGTGAGCGACATCGCTCCGGGAAGGGGCGGCATTCACTGCATTACCCAGCAGCAGCCGGCCTGAGTCCGACATACGAGTACAGTTTTGGGAGGACAGACATGATCGGGAGTGTTGCAGTGCGTAATGGACCAATGAGTCGAACCGGTGGGCACGTTGGGGTTGCCGGGGCTGCGCGGGCCTTGAAATACGCCGCGGTCGCGCTATTGGCGCTGCTTGTCCTGGCGCCGGCGTACGGGGAGGAGGCCGGCGCGCTGGAAGAGATCGTCGTCACCGCCCAGAAGCGCGAACAGAACCTGACAGAAGTGCCGGTGGCCATCACTGCCTTCACCTCGGAATCACTGCTCGAATCCGGGCTCGACGATGCCCGCGACCTGGCGGCATTGACGCCGGGATTCTTTGGAGTCGCCACCAACAGTTTCCTCGAGACCTTTTCCATTCGCGGAATTTCCACGACAGACCTCGGTTTCGGAGGCGACCCGTCCGTTGCGATCTACAAGGACCACGTCTACCAGGGCCGCACCGGGTCGTCGCTCGGCCATTTCTACGACATGGAACGGGTGGAAGTGCTCAAGGGGCCACAAGGGCTCCTGTTCGGCAGGAACGCCGGGGCGGGCACCATTCATCTGATCACCGCCAAGCCGGACCCCGGCAGCACCGGCGGCTATGCCCATGCCGGTGCGGGGGAGCGGGGCGTGATCGAGTTTGACGGCGCCATCAACCTGCCGCTGTCGGAAAACACCGCCTTGCGCATCGCCGCCTTTCACGCGGAGGAAGACGGCTGGATCGAAAACCTGCAGGGCGGCAGCGACCGGGGCGGCAACGACAACTCGGGTGGCCGCGCCTCGCTCGGCTTCATCGATGAGCGGATATCCGTCACCGCTACGGTGGAATACGAAGAGCGGCAGACATCGGGCACCCTCTACGCCCTCGTGGACCCGTTCTCCGGCGAACCGTACACCGGAGACGTCTGGGCCATCGACTCGGAAATACTGGATGCCGACCCCGACGAGAGCGACCTGCTGAGCCTGACGCTGTTGATCGAATACGACCTGGGTTTCGCCACCTTCAGTTCCATCACCGGCTACAAGGACCACGAGTTCTATTACTTCGAGGATGTCGACGGCGTTCCCGACCAGTTCATCAACTACATCCAGGATCAGTCGGGAGACTACCTCAGCCAGGAATTGCGCCTGGTGTCCGACGACGGCGGCGATTTCTCCTGGTTCATCGGCGCCAGCGCCTACTGGGAAGACATCAACGCGGACTTTTCCAGCACGAGCGACGAGGAAACTGCCTGTTTCTACGGCTTTGGCGACAGTTGCGCGGTCATCTACCCGTACTTCTTCGGTTTCGAGTGGCCGGGCGGCACGCCCGACGGGCTGTTGCGCGAGTCCGGGGGTTACGACAGTTTTGCCGTCACGGGCCTCGACCCCTATACCTTCGAGGTCGTCCCCGGCGTCACCATGCTCAACCCCTTCGGCCCGGAAACGATCTACTCCTGGGAAGCCGGTCTCAAGGCGCTGCTGTTCGAGGGTACGACCCAGCTCGATGTCGCGGGTTTCTACTACGAATACGAGGACATGCAGCTCGGCACATTCAAGGGAACGCTGTTTGAAGTGGACAATGTCGGGGAGGTGGAGGGCTATGGCGTCGAGGCGCAGTTGCGGTCCCGGCCGAACCGCTACGTAGAGTTCAATCCGGGCATTGCGCTCAGCGACACGGAAGCAGACGGCGTTTCCCTGGACACCTGTGCGAGGCTTGACCTGGTAAGCGACTGCAATGGCAATCGCCTGCCGAGCCATCCGAAGGAAACTGTCAATGCAGGGCTGACGCTCCGCTATCCGACCGACCCGGGGGAGTGGTTCCTGGGTGCGGAATACATCTACGTCGGGCACTGGTTCAGCGACCTGAACAACGAAGAGTTCCTGCGGCAACCGAGCTTCACGGAGGTGAACTTGCGCGCCGGGTTTTCGCAGCAGAACTGGATGCTGTGGGCGTACGTGGAGAACGCCGGCGACGAGCAGTGGTATGGCGCGACATCCGACTTTTTCGAGGACGGAACCTACCCCATCGCGTTTCTGCAGAGCCGGCCCCGGACTGTGGGCGTACGGCTGCTCTACGAGTTCTGAAAGACACCGAGTGGCCATGCGGTACGGGTGTCCTGCAGGCCGGACGGGATTTTTCTGCGCGACGGCGTCTATTGGTCGAGACTCGGCCCCGCAAACAGTTGCGGGGCGTTGCCACCTGCCGAATTCGTGTTTCGGCTCGGGCGGGTTTGAGAGTACCGGGACATGAATCGTTTCAAGATGACGATGCTGGTGTGTGGGTTGCTTGCTGCCGTGCCGGCGGGTGCTGACGAGCACGGCGAAGCGTTTTTCAATGCGGAAGTTGCGCCAAGACTGGCCGAAAACGGTTGCGTGATGTGCCATAGCCCGGGTCGCGGGTATGTCCGGCCGGCGGTCGAGTATCGGCAGCTGCTGACGTACCTGGCGATAGGGCAGTCGGCGGAGAACAACGTGCTGGTGTTCAGGCTCGCCAACCTGCGCAGCCTCATGCCCGGCCGTCCGGCCCACTTCGGCGGGCAGCGCTGTGCATCGCTGGAAGAGGAACCCTGCCGGACACTGATGCGGTGGTGGGAAGTCGAATTTGGAGAAGAACCATGAACAGATTGATTGCATTGGGATTGCTGCTGGGCCTCTGGTCGTCGTCGGCGTTAGCTGCCGAGACTGGTGCCGGATCTGGCCCGCTATCGCGCCGAGGTCGACCCCAGCTACATCGTCACCGGCGCCGACTACGATGGGGAGTCGCTGGAGGGCTACTTCAAGCGCGTCCTGGGCAACAAGGCCGGGCAGGAGATCGTCGATTACTGGATCGACCCGGTCTGCGATGCCTGGGGCAGCCTGCCGGACAGGTGTACCTGTGTTGCCACCCTTTCCTGGCTTGCCCAGCCGGACGCCGAGTTCAACATTCCCCACGACGGTATCGGAGTACTGACCCGGCGTCTGGCGGAACTGGTCGACATACGCTACGACACGACCGTCATGCGCATAGGCCGTCCTGGGGCGGATGGGCGGCACCACGTCCATTACCTGACGTCTGACGGCGCAAGAGAGTCCATCACACCGGACATAGTGGTCTGCGCGGTGGAAGGCAAATATGTCCTCCACCTGCTCGAAGACGTGAGCCGCAAGCAGCGGGAATTGCTGGAAGCCACGTTCTTCACCAAGGCCGCCAGCGTCTGTTACCTGCTGAAGGAAGAGTACGCGCCCGGGGAATTCGTCTACGGGCGTTATATCGGCAGGCACCCGGACGAACGCAAGCGCCGCATTTACTATTGGGGCGCCAATCCCCAGGACTGGGCCGACCGGGACAAGCGTCCGTCGGTGGAGGTGGACCTCGCCCGCCGGGAACATGCACGCTGGCTGGAAAGCGGGCTGCCGCTACAGAGCTACGGCCTGCAGTTACTGAAGCCCTTCCATCCCGTCGAGTCCCATATGATCGACGACATCGTGGTGCTCGGCGGTGACGACTTGGTCGACATGCCGGTGGGCTATGTCAAGAAGATGGCGGCGGTGATCGGCGAACAGGAAAGCCGGCGACGCGGTCTGTATCTCGCGGGCGAGTACCTCGGCGCGCCGCATACGGGCGGCGCCTGCGCCAGCGGCCGCAAGGTCGCTCGAAACATCCTCGGGCATTGGGCCTGAGCGCGACGGCTGCGGCTTGAGTCACTCTTTCGAATGACCGGCTGCGAGCCTCAATGCGACGGTAAGCATGGCCACGGCCGCGATGGAGACCGCCACCAGCATCCACAGCAGACCGTCGTAGCCATTCCGGTGAACGACCCATCCGGCCAGCGCGGGGCCGGACATCTGGCCGACCAACAGCATGCCGCTGGCTGCGGCCGCCCAGCGGCCATTTGAATCCAGGGTCGATGCCGTACCGAAGAGAAAGGGGACGACGAAGAAAAGGGCGGCGCTCCAGAGGAAATAGGCGACTACATAAGGGACAGGCGAAGCCGCAAGGATGCAGACGACGGTTGCGAGCATCTGCAGGGTGAGCCCGGCGAGCAGCGGCGGCAGACGGCCGTAACGGGTACCGAGAATCGCTGCTGCGATCCCGCCGAGCAGGCCGAATACGGTTCCGGCACTCAGGATGAGCCCGATGGCCTGACCGGAGAGGCCAAGGCGATCGCCGAGGCGCTCGACCTGCGACCACATCGAGAATTCGAGCGTTGCCACAAGGGCGATGGGCACCATGAGCATCGCAGCGACGTAGTAGGGCACAGCGGTACCCTTCGCTGGACTGCCGGCATCGGTTGATGCTGGATTTTCCGTAATGCGGGAGTAGCGGGCGAACACTGGCACAGCCAGCAGCGACAGTCCGGCCAGTGTCAGGAACAGCCCGTTTGCCCCATGGGTATCGATGGCGATGGGCAGCATTGCAAGCAGGCCCGCGATCAGGATGCCCTGCATCACCATCGCGATGGCGAACCGGCGGTCGCCGTCACCGAGCCTCGCTATGGTTGCGCAGGCGGCGGCATAAAGCATGCCGCCGCCGAAACCTGCCACGGCGCGACAAATGGCGATGTCCGCCACGGTGTGAAATTGAGGGGTGATTGCGTGCCCCACGGCGACCATTGCGACGCCGGTCAATGCCAGGGTTCTCGGCGAGAGCTTGCCAAGCAGGCTCGCCGTGAGAAGAGATGCGGCCGCCATGGCGCCAACTTCAGCGGATGCCAGGAACCCGGCATCCAACCCGGAGAATCCGGCGGAGTCCACGAAGGTGCCGATGATCATCGGCATGGTCCAGGTGCCGAGGTTGGCCACCGTCAAGCCGATGGCGCCGGCCAGGGTCAGAAAGACCTGGCCGTCAAGCCCCGGAAAGCCTAGCCGAGCGGTTCGCGTATCAGCGGACATGTGGAGCACCGGATGCCGCCACCGTTCAGGTGCACCTTGTCGAACGGCACGGTGACGATTTCGACATCGTGAGTTTCGAGCGCCCGCCGTGTTGGCGCGGAGACGCCTTCCGAGACCAGGTACTTCCCCGGAGCGATGGCCAGGCCGTTAACGATCCAGCGGTCATCGTCCGCACCGAGCGGCACAAGATGAATCTGCCGTTCGCGGAGCGCCTCGAGAAAACTGAATGGCAATCTGTGCACGTCGACCAGCGCCACATCCGCATCGAGCATGTTGAACACGCCGTCGAGATGGATCTCGTTGAAGGAGAGATCGGTGCGGATCAGTTCGACGCCCTGCCGGTGAAGCACCTCCTCGAGTTGCGCGGCCCCTTCCTCGTTCACGCAGTTGGAGCGGCCGACGACAGCGGTCTCACCGTTGATCCAGGCGAAACTGCCGCCTTCGAGCAGTCCGGTACCGGTGATTGTGCGAATGATCGGCACACCGAGGCCGGCAAGGGTGCGTGTGGCAGCGTTTTCCTCGCCGCGGCGGGTGGCGCCGCCCAGCCGGCAGACCACGACCCCGCCGTCGATGCCGATGGCAACGTCCCGCGTGAAATTCGCGAACCGGCCGCGCGCCTGGTTCAGGCGTACCACTTTGACGCCGTGGTGCTGCAGTACGTCCACGAGGTGCTGCCACTGAGCCTCCATCTCGCGGTAAGGCAGATCGGTACGCGGGGCACATTCTCCCGATTGCCAATACCAGCCTTCATCGGCCTCATCGCTCGAGAACCCGGCCGGCATGTTCCGTCCCGGGTCGGTTGCCAGCACGGCTTGAGCAGGCGGTTGCATCAGCGTGAGCTTCAGTATGCCAACCTCGCTCGTGCATCCCCAACGCCGCCCCCAGACCCGCTTCTGGTCGGCCTCGTCTTCGAAAGGCGGATGGGCGGCACTCGGAAACTCGATGGACATGAATTTCTGCTCCCCCCTCTACCCGATTCCGAATACCGGCAACGTCTCGAAGTCGCCCTTGAGCACCGTCGCGGCCCGCCCGCTCCCCAGCCAGCCGTCGATCGCTGTCGCATACACGCGGCGAAAATCCACCGTAGCGCCGAGGTTGTCGCCTGCCGCCAGGTTCACGAGGCTGGGGGGTTCTCCGTAATGTCCACCCTGTATGGGCTTGCCCGCCAGGAACATCAGGTTGGCGGCCCCATGGTCGGTGCCGAGATTCGAATTCTCGGGAACCCGCCGGCCGAACTCCGAGAACACCATCACCGCGACGCGGTCGCCGTGCCCGAGCCGTTCCATGTCGCGTATGAAGCCATGGATGGCATCGCATGCGTAGGACAGCAAACGCTGATGCAGCGCCGGCTGCTGTACGTGGGTGTCGAAGGAGTTGTTGCGGAAGGAAACGTAGTAGAGCCGCGCGGGCAGGCCGCCGTCGATGCAGGCGGCCACCTTCTGCAGGTCCAGCGGGGCGATGCCGTAATCCACCGGTGAGTCGTAGCGTGACCAGGCCGCACGCACGAGGCGGGCGCCTTCCCGGGCGCTCCTCGCTACATCCCGCAGCCAGGCCCGTGTGGCGTTGGCGTTTTCCTTCGGCTCAGGCAGCGATTCGAGTGCGGCGCGCGTGGATGCGAACGCCTTGCGGCGAAACCGGTCGGGGTCATCGAACACCACCGGGGCGTGCAGGCGGCTATTCACCGCCAGCGACTGCGATGCAGCTACGTTAATCAGGAAGTTTGGCGAGCCGTTCGGGTCCAGAACGTCGGCCAGGCGCCCGACCCAGCCGTATTCGTCGCCGCCGTTCGGTGCTGCGGTGTGCCAGTACGCCATGGACGTGAAATGGGAATAGGAGGGATTGTCGTAGCCGCACCCGTGCACGATGGCCAGGTCGCCGGTCTGCCACAGCCGCTGAAAGCCCAGCATGCCCGGATTGAAGCCGTAGTGGTCGTCCAGGTCGAGCAGGTCCTCGCGTCGGATGCCGATGGTCGGGCGGTGCCGGTAATAGCTATCGTCCGCGTAAGGCACGATCGTGTTCAGGCCGTCGTTTCCCCCGGACAACTCGAAGACGACCAGTACCCGATCGTTGTACGAGCCCGGTTTTGCGTATCCATGCAGCCAGGAAGGAGCAATGGCTGCCAATCCGCCGACGCCAATGCCCTGCAGCAACCGTCGGCGGTTGATTCCTCCGTCATCACGAACGTGGCCGGGCTCCCGGCAACCCGGTCGATGATTACTGCTTTCCCCTGAATTCACCCTGACCTCTTTATTCTCATCCGAGTTGATATTCCGGCAGGCTGAGCAGGGCGTGCAGAAGAATGCGCAACGGCTCCTCCAGCCAGGTGGCCGCCGACTCGATATCGCCCGTGCCGAGTTCCGTCGACAGCAGTTGCGCGAGGCCCTGCGTGGTGCCGTCATCGAGCGGCACCGACAGGAACCGGGCGGCGAGATAGTCAACCACCTCGCGGGGTGTCGAAAGTTCGGCGCGCCGGACCATAGAGGCCAGGTCGAGGCGCGCGGTGTGGCGTGAAATGGGCTTCACGCGCTCGATGGCCAACTGCCAGCCGCGGTAGCTGCCGAAACGGGTGTTGAACGCCTCGTCCCGGTCGGCGAGTAGGTTGGATGCCGCCATGGCGTCCATGCCGGTTTCCACGCCCACCGGCTTTGTCGCCGCCGAGATGTCCATGCCGGAACGCACGCGCTCGTGCACCGCCAGTATCTCCTGCCCGTAGGGCGGATAGCGGTCGGGCGGGACGAAGGCGATGTCCGGGAACACCAGGTCGAGCACGAAGTTGCCCCGCTCGAACAGCAGCCCGGGGGTCACCCAACTGCGCCCCTGCGACCAGCCGGCCACGGTCGGCGGGTGCAGCAGATGCTGGCCCAGGGCGGCGGTCACCGAGTTGAAGTCCGGCACGCCCGGCACTTCGGTCATCCCCAGCTTGCGGTAGGTGGAAATCGCGAGTTCCACGGGGCTCTTGATGCGCGTCGCCACGGATGCGCCCGCATGGAAATCGCGGCTCGCGAACAGCATCTCGAGGAAGGGCGCGATCTCGAAGTCGAGCGCGCTCAACCGTTCGCCGAGCATCCCGGCCAGCGCCGGGTCGAGATCGTCGCGCACGAAATAGCGGTAGAGCTTCGCGGCGACGAACCGGGCCGTGGCCTCCTGTTCCATGATGATGGCGATCACGTCCTCGCCGTCGAGGTCACCCGTGCGGCCCAGGAACGACTTCTCGCCATCGTCATGGTGCTCTGCGTTGAAGGTGAAATCCGTGCCCCGGAAGTTCCATCCCGTGAACGCGCGCGCGCCTTCGCGGATGTCGGTCTCGGTGTAGTTGCCGGGCCCCATGGTGAACAGTTCCATGATCTCCCGGGCGAAGTTCTCGTTCGGCGAGCCCTTGACGTTGATGCCGGCATCGAGGAACGCCAGCATGGCCGGGTCCTTCGCGACGGCCACCAGCAACGAGTGGAAGTTGCCGAGCCCCCGCGCCTGGAACAGCTCGACCTGCTGGAGCATCTTCCGGTAGTCGCGCACCTTGTCCTCGTTGGTGGCGAAATGGCCGTGCCAGAATAGCGCGATCTTTTCCTGGAGCGGGCGCTGTGTGGCCAGCATGCGGTTGGCCCACCAGTAGGCGACGCGGTTGCTTTCCAGGCTGCTTGCGCGGAGCCAGTAGAAGAACTTGTTGACCACCGGCTGCACGGGCCGGTTACCGGCGGGCTTGACCTGAATACCGAGGGCTTGGCCATCGGCCTTGGCCGCTTCCGTGGTTGCCGGCCGGCTCGGCGGAAACGGGTCCAGGCCCGGGTCGAATACCCCCGAGTGGTCGAACGGCGGCATGACGGCATCTTCCGGCACGCCGTCGAAATACACGAGACGGCGCACCGCCGCGGCGGGACCCAGGGCGGTCAGCGAACGGACTTCCTCGGGTGTGCCCCCGAAGCCCGCCCGTTCCAGGAGATGTAGCGCACGGCCGGCATTCCACGCGGATTCCGGCAGCGGCGCGAGGGCGCCTTGCCAGGACGGCGGGTCGTGCTCGCTGCCCGCGACGCCGGCACTGGAGAACGCGCACCCCAGCATCAGGATTGCAAGGATAGTCTGGCCTCCCATGGGGCTCATCATAGCGTTCTTTGTACGGCATCTCATGCCAGGTGCTGAGCGATTCGGTCGTCTCCCTGGGTTGCCAGCCGAGACCATTCGTCGCCGGTTGCGGCAGGCTGCTCTGCGAGGAGATGGTCGTCTAGTGGGGACTGCTGTGTCCGCGCGACCAGTGGGCGCCCGGGAGCAAGGGATTGGCGCGAGCCGGCGCGGGCGCCTCTCCGAAGCGGGGCGGGCCGGGGAAGCCTGAGTCCGGCGCTGGGAGATCCTGCGCGTTCAGCAATTCCTCTTCGTTTTCAGTTGCAGTGAACGACCGCTCGACGGCGTCGGCGACTCGTACGACAACGCCCTGGCCGAGACCGTGATCGGGTTGTTCAAGACGGAGTTGATCCGTCAGCAGGGGCCGTGGCGGAACCTCGAGGCGGTGGAGTTCGCCACGTTGAGCTGGGTGGACTGGTTCAACAACCGACGTCCGCTGCAACCGAACCACGACCTGCCACCGGCGAAGAAAGAGAGCCTGTATTTTCAGCAACTGGAAAGGGCGGCTGAGGCAGCATGACCCACACGAAACGGCCTCCGACAAACCCGTACCGATTCATGACCGGGAGATCCGCGTTGCCGGACGCCAAACTCTAAACGGAACTTCGAGGCGGCACGCGATCTAACCTGTTGTTTTTCGGGTCAATTCAAAAAAATCGGGTGGTCGTTACTGGGTACGTCCTATGGACGCACGCCGAGGAGTTTGAAGGCTTCGCGCTGTAGCGCGGTGGGCCGGGTGAGGACCTCGAACGGTTCG
>JAPOON010000047.1 GCA_026713405.1 Gammaproteobacteria bacterium | reverse complement strand
GCGCCAGCCGCGGCAACGGGTCGGGGTGCCATGCGGTCGCGTGGGACATGCATGCGCCCGACTTCGGCGACCTCGAGGTGGGAGACAACTTCCAGAAACACTCCTATCCCCTCGGCGTCATGCTGAACGCCGAAGGGCGGCGTTTCGTGGATGAAGGCGCGGACTTCCGCAACTACACCTACGCGAAGTACGGCGCCGAGATTCTGCGTCAGCCCGGCCAGTTTGCCTGGCAGGTCTTCGATGCGAAGGTCGCCCCGCTACTGCGCGACGAATACCGAATCCGGCGCATGACCAGGGTTTCCGCGACCAGCCTGGAGGCACTGACGCGCAAGCTTGACGGCGTCGATGCCCGACGGGCGCTGACAACGCTGCAGGAATTCAACAACGCCGCCGATTCCGAGGCGCCGTTCGACCCGGCCGTCAAGGACGGCCGCGCCGCGCGGGGCATCGACCCACCCAAATCCAACTGGGCCAATCGCCTCGACACCCCCCCGTTCGAAGCGTACGGAGTCACTTGCGGAATTACGTTTACGTTCGGCGGCCTGCACGTCGACGCGAGCGCCCGGGTCATCGGGGAAGACGGTCTGCAGATACCCGGGCTCTACGCCGCCGGTGAACTGGTCGGTGGCCTGTTCTACTTCAACTATCCCGGCGGTACGGGGCTGACTTCCGGCGCCGTGTTCGGTCGAACGGCGGGACGGAACGCAGCCGGCGCCACATGACCCCGCCGAAGTTGCCAGCCGATCCGGACGCTTACGACTCGCAGATCAATCCGTCGAGCGAACCCACCAGCCTGCCATCGAGGATTGGCGTGCATTCCGGGGGGAATTCCTGCGTAAACTCGATGCCCCGGGACAAACACTCATCGAGGAAACGCGGCAACTGCCGCATGGCCCCGGTCACGTTCAGGTCATGCAGGACCATAAGCGCCCAATCCACGTCTTCTCCCTGCCTGAACGTCACTTCCGGCCAGGTTTCCGGAATCTCCCAGTCACGGGGCAGGCAATTGAAGAGCACCGTCGTGTATCGCTGCTGGCAGAGATAGTCGACCGCTTCCGGACTGAAACATCGGGGCCCCCAGATGCCGCCACCCATGTAGGGCCGGAACAGGCGCCGGGGCTCGACGAAGTCGCCGAGCAGGCTCTGTGCCCGGCCGATCTCCCTTTCGAAGTCTCCGGGCTCCCTGGTGGTGCCCAACTCCAGCGTATGGGTCAGGGTGTGATTGCCGATCCAGTGCCCCTCGTCGCGTGCCCGCTGCAGGATTTCGACGCCCTCCGGCGCCGCCGCCGGCATGGCCGAGCGATCTTCATTGCCCTCGGCGCAGACGAAGAACGTCGCCTTGATGCCCCGCTCGGCGAGCGCATCGAGCACTTGCGGCGTGCACTCCGGATCGGGGCCGTTGTCGAAAGTCAGTGTGAGCTTGCGCATCACTCGTTGACCGCGGCAGCCGGCCTCTCCACAACCACCGGCGGCGTTGTCTCGCTCAACATCTCCGAAACCTTCTCGTCGCTCGAGCCGAGCAGCAGTTCGTACTGTTCCGGCGGCAGGTGCATACGCGGCGCGGTCGTGTCCATGGGCGGCTGCGGAACCGGTTCGGCCGGCGGGTGATAGGGCTTCGGAGATTTCAGCACCTCCAGTTCCTCGTCGCTGATGCCGCACAGTTCCACCACTTCCGGGTCGATCCAGGCGTTGGCATCGATGTTGGTGCCGCAGGAAACCTCGAGGCTCAGGGATTCGGGCCCGGCAAAGTAGATCGACTTGCAGAAACCGTGGTCGAGCGGGCCCATGACGTGAATGCCCCGGGAGCGGATGCGGTTCTGCATGGCGAGCAGGTCTTCGAAGCTGTCGACGTGAAAGGCGACATGCTGCATCGTCCCGCCGGTGCCCGGGGTCATCGGGCTGCCGGAGTGGGTGACGCCGTACTTGATGTCCCCGGAAACGCCCGGGCCGGCGACGAAGGCCACGTAGGAATCCGGGGCCAGTTCCAGAAATCCGTGAAAGTATCCCTCCACCCCGTGCATCCAGTAGAGCGCCTTCAGCGGCATGCCAAGCACGTCGTTGAAGAACTGGAGCTGGGTCTTTATGTCCGTGGTGAGCAAGGCGAGATGATGGACGCTGTCGGGATGCAGGGTCGGGCTGCTGGCCATGATTATCCTCCACAATTCTTTGACCGGGAACCCTCGAATTGTATGTTGAAGCGGCGGGAATGCGAAGGCGCATGCACTCGGAACGGGCGCTTTTACGGAACAATTCTCCATCCGTTTCTTTCGCTTCTGAGGGACAAACGCCTGCATCGGGCAGCGAGTTCGCATGCGGGGCTTCCCTTTCGGCGCACCGGCCTCT
>JAPOON010000046.1 GCA_026713405.1 Gammaproteobacteria bacterium | reverse complement strand
GTTCCTGCTGGAGTTGCTCCACCAGCGCCTTGTTGAACGCGGCGTCCTCGTGGCCCGGCTCTGCCGCAAGGGCCCGGTCGTACGCGCCGATGGCGCCTTCGAAATCGCCCAGTCGGGCCAGGGCATTGCCGAGGTTGTAGTGGCTGACCGCGGCCGAGGGTTCGGCTTCCGATTGCGCTGCCCACCCTTCTGCGGCGCGCGGATAGTTTTCGCTGTGGTAATCGGCGGCGTGCCGCCAGGCATCGTCGCGAAACAGTTCGGCTGCCGCGGCCGGTTCGCCCTGTTCCAGCGCATGAAGCGCCTGCTGGTCACGGCGTGACCACAGGTCGTCCCAGAGCCCGGCTTCGGCGGGGACGGGCAGCAATGCCAGCGCCAGGCAAGCGAGCAACCCGCGCCGGAAGCCGAGCAGCAGCAGGGGCAGGAGCGCCAGCGCCGCCCAGAATCCCGTGTCCGACCAGGTGTCGAATTCGCGTTCGACCTCGATGTTGGCATTGTCCCGGGGCAGGGGCGTCGCCAGCAGATCGTCGATGTCGGCATCGCCCAGGGCGATGGTCCGATAGCGGCCGTGGCAGAGTTGGGCGGCCGCATCGAGCCGTTCCTCGTCCAGGCGGGCATGGACGGTTTCCCCCTGCCGATTCTTGAGAAAGCTGCCGGCCTGGTTGGCGAAGTCCAGGGGAATGGGCGCTCCCTCCGGCGTGCCGATGCCCAGAATGGATACGGGAAACCTCGGATCGCCGAAGTCGGTAACCTCGGCCAGCCGGTCGATGCCGTCGGTGACGAGCAGGATGCGGCCCTGATCCATGTAGGCGTTTTCGAACAGGGTGCGGGCGAGTTCCAGCGCCGCGCCGGGCTGGCTGCCGAACACGGGCATCATCTCCGGGCCCAGCGAGTTCAGCAGGTTCTCGATGGTGCGCACATCGTCGGTGAGGGGCGCCACCGTGTGCGCATCGCCGGCGTAGGCTACCAGGGCGGTGAACCCCTCGTCGCGCCGGCGCAGCACGTCGGCGATCTTGTGCTTGGCGCGCACCAGCCGGGAGGGGGAGAGGTCTTCGGCGTACATGGACAGCGACAGGTCGAACAGCACGACAAGCGAATCGTTTTTCTGTTCGACGGGTTGGGGCAGCTTCTGCCATGTCGGGCCGGCAAGGCCCGTGGCGCCGATCAACAGGCCGAGTGCCAGCAGCCAGCCCAGCCGGTGGCCCGCGGCGTTCCGGACGGGTTCAAGCAGTACCGGCAACAGTTCCGGCTCCACGGCTTCTTCCCAGTGGGAAGCGGCAGAGCGGCGCCTGGCCCACTGCACCCCCAGCCAGACGGCCGGAATGGCCGCCAGCAGCCACCAGGGCCTGAGGAAGTGGAAGTCCTGGAACAGCTCAGTCACGCGGGGCACTCCGGAAATCCAGGAGGAGCAGCCCGCAGGCCAGCAGCCAGGCGAGACCCATGGGCCAGTAGTAAAGGGCGGCGATGGGACGATAGGTTTCGGGATCCTGTTCCACCGGCTCCAGTCCGTCGATGATGGCGTAAATCTCGGAAAGGCCTGCGGTGTTGCGGGCGCGGAAGTAGCGTCCGCCGGTGAGCCCGGCGATCTGGTTCAGGGTCTCCTCGTCGAGGTCGGCGGACGGATTGACGATGCGCGAACCGAAGGACCCGAAGATGCTGGGCATGCGCATCTCGTCGGCGCCCACGCCGATGGTGTAGATGCGGATGTCCTCGCCGGCGGCGAGTTCGGCGGCTTTTTCCGGCGCCACTTCGCCCACGTTGTTGGCGCCGTCCGTCAACAGGATCAGCACCCGGTCGCCCATGGGGCGCTGGCGCAGCCGCTTCACGGCGAGGCCGATGGCATCGCCGATGGCCGTCTTGCCGCCGGCGATGCCGACGGGCGCTTCCATGAGCAGGCGGTCCACCGTCTGCAGGTCGAAGGTCAGGGGCGCCTGCAGATAGGCGTTGGTGCCGAACAGGATCAGGCCCATGCGGTCGCCCTGCCTGGCGCCGATGAAATCCGCCACCACCGACTTGACCACCACCAGCCGGTCGACCAGCCGGCCGCCGAGTTCCATGTCTTCCGTGCCCATGCTTCCCGAGATATCGACGGCCAGCATGAGGTCGCGCCCCGAGGTCGGCAGCAGCACGGGGTCGCCGGTCCACTGGGGCCGGGCGGCCGCCGTCACCAGCGCCAGCCAGATGGCCCACAGCAACAGCATGCGCAGGTGAAACCGCCGCACCGGCCGTTCGCCCTTCACATCCGCGTGCAGCTGGAATGCGCCCAGGCTGGGCACCGTCAGTGCCGCCTGGGTCTCGACGACGGAACGCCACAACCGGCGGGCCAGGAACGGCAGCGGCGCCAGCGCAAACGCATACGGCCAGAGCCACTCGATCATGAGCGCCCCCCGAAGCGCCAGCAGCGGGCACACTCGCGGGCGAAGAAACGGCTGATCAGGCCGTCGAGAAAGCCTGTGTCGGGGTTCTGGTCGCGGCGGAAACGGTCGCTGCCGAGGCATCGGCCGGGGCCCCGGGAAAAAGCCGGCTGCCCGTAACGTTCGTCGAGGTAGCGCAGCCAGGCATCTCCGGACTCGGGCGCCACGGCGAGATGCTTCGAACCGTGAATGGCAAAGCGTTTCAGCAGTTCACTGGTGCGATGCACGTACTGTACCGGCGAGATGGCGCCGGCGCCGAGATCGCGGGATATCTCCCGGTAAAGCGCCCGGGCCGTTCGCGCCGGACGAAAGCGGCGCCAGCGGGCCGCGAGCCGCCATGTCAGCCACGTCAGCGCAGCGGCCAGCAACAGGGCGAGCAGCCACCAGCCGAAAGCCGGCGGCCACCAGCCGGGGTCCGGCGGCAGGTGGATGTCGCGGAGTTGCTGCAGCGGGTCCTGTTCCATCACAGCCAGTCTCCCGGCCTCGCCGGTTCGTCCGTGGCATAGGACAGGTACCGGATCATGTAGGAAGCGCAGAAAGATGCCAGGTCTGCCTCGCGCTGTTCGTGACGTTCGGCGTACCGGCGCCTGAGGCCGGCGTTGCCGGTATGGAACTGCCAGCGTGCGGCGCCGTCGGTCACGGTGTACCGGTGCGCCGGCGGCAACTCCCGTTCCAGCGGGTCTGAAATCCGGATCAGGGCGACCTGGTTGTGGCGTGCCAGCGCACGCAGCGTGTCCTTCCAGGCATCGGTGGCTGTGAGGAAATCGGAGATTGCCAGTACGCGGTAGCCGGTGTGCACGAGACGCCTGATGCTCGAGAGGCTGTCCCTGAAATGGGATTCCGATTCAAGGCGGCTGGTCCGGTTGAGCGAGGTGTTGCTTTCGGCCAGGTCCGAGAGCAGCCGGACGACGGTTCTCACGCTGCGCAGGGGCTTGTGCGTACGCGTGGCGGAGTTGCCGATGACCAGCCCGCCCACCCGGTCGTCGCCGGCCAGCGCCTGCCAGGCCGCGAGTGCGCCGAACTCGGCGGCAGCTACGGATTTCAGCCGCAGCCGGCTGCCGAAGAACAGGCTCTGGGTCTGGTCGACGACCACCAGGGTCGGGCGTTCGCGTTCTTCGCGGAACACCTTGGTGTGCGGCTTGTTCTTGCGCGCGGTGACGCGCCAGTCGATGGTGCGGATGTCGTCCCCGGGCTGGTACAGCCTGACCTCGGAAAAGTCGATGCCGCGCCCGCGCAGTTTCGACAGGCGCGCTCCCGCCCTGACGCCGTGCCGCACCGCCGTTTGCGGAGCATGCAGCGAGGGGCGATAGCGAATGGCCAGCAGGTCTTTCAGGCTCACGTACGCGCCGCGCAGCGACGACACTAGCCCATCAGGGGACCGCGACCTGGCGGATGAGTTCATCGATGGCATCGTCGGCCGTTATGCCCTGGGCTTCGGCTTCGAAGGAAAGGATCAGTCGATGTCGGAACACGTCGTGGACGACGTTCTGCACATCGTCGGGAGTGACGAAATCCCGCCCGTCCAGCCAGGCCAGCGCCCGGCTGCACAGGTCGAGCGCGATGGTTCCCCTGGGGCTGGCGCCGTAGTCGAGCCAGCCGGCGAGCTGGTCCGACGGCTCCCGCGACCCCATGGTGAGGGCGATGATGTAGCGTTCGACCGGCTCGGCCATGTGCAGGCCGAGAATGGCCCGGCGGGCGGCGAAAATGACCGGTTCGCCCAGGCGCGCGGGTGGGCTTGGGGCATCCCCCCGCACGGCGGTTTCCTCCCTCACCAGGTGCAGGATCTCTGTCTCGGCGGCGCTGTCGGGATAGTCGACCCTGACATGCATCAGAAACCGGTCGAGTTGCGCTTCGGGGAGCGGGTAGGTGCCTTCCTGCTCGATGGGGTTCTGTGTCGCCATGACCAGGAAAAGGTCGGGCAGGGGAAAGGTCTCGCGCCCGAAGCTCACCTGGTGCTCGGCCATCGCTTCGAGCAATGCCGACTGTCCCGTGGCGCGAGCCCGGTTGATCTCGTCGGCCAGCAGCAGGTTGTGGAAGACCGGCCCCCGCTGAACCTGGAAGGAGCCGTCCTCTGGCCGGTACACCTCGGTGCCGGTCACATCGCTCGGCAGCAGGTCGGGCGTGAACTGGATGCGGTGGAAATCCCCCACCACGGCGCTCGCCAGTTCCTTGATGGCCCGGGTCTTGGCGAGGCCCGGGGCCCATTCCACGAGCAGTTGCCCGCCGCACAGGAGCGCCATCAGCAACCGCTCGAGCAGCCGCTCCTGGCCGATGATGCGCCCGGACAGCCAGTCGGCGACGGTTCTTACGCTGTCCTGCGTGCCGCCG
>JAPOON010000045.1 GCA_026713405.1 Gammaproteobacteria bacterium | reverse complement strand
CTCCGGCTCGGTGAAGTGCCCGCGCAGTTCGTCGAAGGTCGCATCGTCTATGGCGAGGTGGTTGTTCGCGAACAGGTCGGCGTAGCGGAGCGCGCTCTGCTCCGCTTCGGTGAGGTTGTCGGCGTGCGGCGGGTCGGCCAGTTCGCACACCAGGTCTTCCGTGACGCCGGCGTTGACTGCATCGGTATAGCGGATGGCCATACAGCTGCGGCACTGATTGTGGAAGGCCACGCGCAGCCGCACCAGTTCGATCAGCCGGCCCGGCAGGGTGCGGTGCATCTTCAGCGACCCGCCGAAAGCGGACAGGCCCTTGGCGATACCCGGGGTGTGCGCGAACATGCGCATCAGCCCCTGTTCCAGGGGTGTGGCCGTGTCCGGTTGCGTGAGGGCCCTGAGCCCCGGGTCCCAGTCCTTCGGATCCAGCTTGCTGATTCTGGTCAAGTTGTTGTCCCCGCCACTGCAAAATTGACGGAAGCTTGCCATCCGATGCACGTTCAGTTCAACCGTAGGCCCATCCGCTGTTGCTGCCGGAGACATTCATCGACCCGTCCCGCTTCCACGGCACCATCTACCGCGCATCGAACCGGTTGTGCCTCGCACCCGCGGTTACCGGCGCCACCCTGTGCGGCATGTGCGGCTACAGGGCCATGGCCAAGTCGGCCGACGACCTGACCCAGCGCGCCCGCGAGCGCCTCCGCTGCCGACGCTACACCATGCTCAAGGTCCTCGAATCCGGCCTCGCCAACAAAACCTTCAGCGCTGAGCACTTGCCGACAGGATTGTGCTAGTCTGACTCCCGCAATCCGCTTTAAGGATCCGGCGTTGCCGGGTCACCCGCTGAATAGAACAGCCGCAATGTCCGGCTGGGGGTAGCTCTCCCGGTCGTGTGGCGAACAGGCGGGTAAACTCCTTCCTTGGAGCGGATTGCAATGGCCCGGCGCCATTCGCCGGACGACTATGCGACTTCGCCATCGGCAAGATCTCCATGTTCGAGACACTCCTGGCGTTGCTGTCCGCGCTGTTGGTCGCCGTGAAGGCCGACCGGGGTCCAGGATGCGGGCCCGGCACGCCGCCACGGGGAAAGAAGCCCCTGCACACCGCCATCACGGCGAAGGGGTAGGGCGAACCCGTGACAACATTTCTCAAGGCCGTCGCCCGGAAGGGCGCTGCGGGCAACCCCGCGTGCTGGGCCGCGCGCCTGTACCACCGCTGGGTACGCCTGACGCCCGAAGATCCGGTGGCGTTGGATGTCGTTCTGACCGCCCTCATTGCCGCACGCTACGATGTGGATGCGCTGCTGCGGCCGGGAGGCTGTTCGCAGAAAATACGCGGCGCACTCGGCACCCTGCTCGATGCGGGCGAGATCCGCAGCATCTGCCACGCCGTCGTTCTGATCCTCACGGCGGAAGCGGACTTTGCGGACCACCATGACGATGCGAAAGCGGCGATCGTCGAGGTGATCGGCGCCGAACTGGCCGCGGCGGGAATCCCCGGGGAACACGCGTTCGCACAGGACCGGCACTTGTGCGCCGAGGGTCTCTGCGCCGTCTATCTGCCGTCGATGCGATTGCTCAGGCTGCTGTTGCAGGTTTGAGCCCCGACGCTACAGCTCATGGGCCACCAGCACGCCGCGCCGCGCTTTTGCGCCTGTAGGCACGCCAGGTCATCGCCCATGCGCGTTGTCCGTCCGATATCTGGTCAAATCCCAACCTGATCTGCTCCTTGGGGTCGCCCAATAGCACCCTCAAGTCGCTACGCGGCTCCTCCACTTCGTTCCGGCCCTTAACCGCCGGCCTGCATACCGAGCCGCCGATGCCATGCTCAGGGGTACGAGCGCCAGCGCGAATCCGCTAACCTTCGGCTCACAAGGAGCAGAAACCGTGCAGCGGACATGGGTGCAAACGAAAGACGCATGATAATCAAGCTGTGGCGTGGTCAATACGGGCTGGTGAAAACTTGGTGGCTCTTCGGCGTATTGGGCACGGCGCTTCTCAATCTGGTTTCCGCACCGTTGAACGCGGCAGCCGCAATGCACCCTATGGACGAGATCGACGGCATCATGTTGACGCTCGCCGCTTTGCTGGTGGCCGCGTTTGGCCTCTGTTACGGATTCGTCACAAGTGTCGGCATCGTACGAGCCGCTCAGGCTTTTCGTGGCGAGCGGGTCTGGTCGTGGCTCGCCGTGACGGCCACGGCTACGGCTTGGCTGGGGGGCGCGGTTTACGTCGCTTCAGGGTAGGGGCGTCTTCGTGTCGTATCTGGAACCACTGGTGGTCGCGAAACTCGGGCGGCTGCACGAAGGCGTGCTGGCCCGTTTCGGACTGCGGCCGGCGATGTACGCGCTATGGCGGGAACCCTGGAAGCAGGTCGGGGCGGGCCAACCCCCTTCCAACTCCTCGATGCGTTTCGGCCAGGCGTCCCTGAGCAATCTGGAGAGCGACCGGTCGGCAAGCACGCGCCCGCCGGTCTGGCATCGGGCGCAGTAGTTGCTCTCGTTTTCCGCGTGCACGATGCGCTGGATCGGGGCTCCGCACACCGGGCAGGGTCGCCGGTATTTTCCGTGGGCCGCCATTTCGTCGCGGAAGGCCGTCACCTTGTCGGGAAACGCATCGCCCGCCTTGGTGCGCAGAATGCGGATCCAGTCGGTCAGTGTCCGCCGGCACGCTGCGTAGAGCCGCTCGGTTTCCTCGTCGACGACATCACGGGCCCGCTTGAACGGCGAGAGCCCTGCAGCCGGGAGAATCTCGTCGGAGTAGGCGTTGCCGATCCCGGCGAAAATCCGCTGGTCGGTGAGGGTGCGTTTCAGGGTGTGGTTCGAGGCGCGCAGCCGGGCCGTG
>JAPOON010000044.1 GCA_026713405.1 Gammaproteobacteria bacterium | reverse complement strand
GTCCGCGCAGCGGCCCACCACATCACCGAACGGGCCGGCGGCGCCGGCGCTGCCAGCGACGTCTGCCGCCTCATCCTCACCGCCCGGGCCCGCCCCGAGCCAGAGGCCCGGTAACTCAGTCGAAACGCGCACGGAACAACGGTGCCGGTAGCAAGTGAGAGTGGGCGTTCGAGATACCTTTATTCAATGAAAACTAACGAACAATTCGGCCTGGCCGCCGGCGTCCTGCTCGCGGTCGGCGCCCTGCTGCTCACCTTCTATTTCGCGCCCTGGCGGGGCAGCATCGTGCCCGGCGCCCTGCCGCCGGAACTGGCCGACGAACCCGATCTCCTCATGCAGGGCGCCTCCATCACCCAGTTCCAGGACGACGGCTCGGTCCAGTACCGGCTGAATGCCAGCGAGATCCGCCACTTCGAGGACGAGCAGTTCACACGCCTGCTGGAACCCGACCTGGAACTCCACAACCAGCCCGAGCCGCCCTGGCGCATCACCTCGGAGCGCGGCGAGATCCACGGCACGGCCGGGGCGCCCGGCGGCGAGCAGGTATTGCTGCGCGACGCGGTGGTCGTTCACCAGGCCGGTTCCGGCTTGGAATTCATGACAATCCGCTGCGAGACCCTCGACCTCTATCCCGAGCGCAAATACGCCGAGACGGAGGGAGATGTTATGATCGATACCGATGTCGGCCGCACGGCAGCCCGCGGAATGCAGGCCGATTTGACGCGCGGGTCGATGACACTATCGTCCGGAAAAGATGCAGCAGTCCACACCATCGTCCAACGCGAGCAATTCGACGAAACCAAGGCACCGGACCAACCACAGAACAGCGGGCAAGGCCCGGTCTGACCGCCTTGCGCTCGGCGGCATCGCCGCAGCCTGGGTACTGGCGTCGGCTGCTGCCTGGGCCCTGCCCGAAGATGCCGAACAACCCATCCACATCCGCTCCGAGTCCGCGGAGATCGAGCGTCAAGAGGGCCGGATCATCTATCTTGGCGCCGTGCGCGTGGAGCAGGGCACGTTGCGGGTGAACGCCGAACGCATGGTTGTCGACTACGACGAAGGCAAGGTGGTTCGCATCACGGCCACCGGCGCCCCGGCCCGGTACCGGCAGGAACTCGAAGACGAAGCCGGCCAGGTCGAAGCGGATGCGTCGACCATCGTTTACCACACCCAGGACGCGCGCATCGACCTCAAGGGCAACGCACACCTCGAACAGCGGGGCAATTCGTTGCAGGGCGACCTGATCCTGTACGACATCGTGGCGGGGCGGGGCGCTGCCGGCGCGCCGGATCAGGGGCCGGTGCAGACCACGCTCATGCCCGCCGGGCGGGCCGAAGAATAAGCCCGTGGCCGTCCTTGAAGCCCAGAACCTCCGCAAGGAATACCGCACACGGCTCGCCGTAGAGAACGTCGGCCTGCGGGTGGAGAGCGGTGAGATTGTCGGCCTGCTCGGCCCGAACGGCGCCGGCAAGACCACCTGCTTCTACATGATCGTGGGGCTCCTGAAAGCCGAGGGCGGCACCATCAACCTCGACGGCCGGGACCTGTCCGCATCACCCATGCACCTGCGCGCCCGGGCCGGCATCGGCTACCTGCCGCAGGAGGCCAGCGTGTTCCGGAAACTATCCGCCGAGGACAACCTGCGCGCCATCCTCGAGCTGCGCCGCGATCTTGACCGGAAAGCGCAGGCGCGGCTGCTCGAACAGCTGCTCGACGAGTTCAATCTGCATGCGGTGCGCAAGTCCCTCGGTGAGCGCCTCTCCGGAGGGGAGCGCCGGCGCGTCGAGATCGCCCGCGCCCTGGCCAGCAATCCCCGCTTCATGCTGCTCGACGAGCCGTTCGCGGGCGTCGATCCCATATCCGTCGGGGACATCAAGCAGGAGATGCGCGATCTCGCGGCACGCGACATCGGGGTACTGGTCACAGACCACAACGTGCGGGACACCCTGGACATCTGCGACCGGGCCTACATCGTCAACGAAGGGCACATCATCGCTGAAGGCGATGCCGAGGCGATCCTCGCCAACGAAACCGTGCGCAACGTCTACCTGGGCGAGAGCTTTCGCCTTTGACGTCGTGGCAACCTGACGCGCATGGCCATGAAGCCCACACTGTCCCTCGGCCTCCGCCAGCAACTCAGGATGACACCGCAGTTGCAACAGGCCATTCGCCTGCTGCAACTCTCGGCCCTGGACCTCCAGCAGGAGATAACGGAAGTACTGGAAAGCAACCCGATGCTGGAAGAGGAGTCCGAGGGGGAAACCGCCGAGCAGGCGGCCGGCGAAGGCAACCGCGAACCGGAGCCCGACACGTTCGCAGACTCCAGCCTCCCCGCATACGCGGATGAGCCCGGAGCCACATCCGACGCTCCCGGGGCTGCCGGGTTGTCCGATCTCGCGGAAACCGTGCCGGAACAGCCTGCCGTGGATGCGGAACTGACCCGGCCCATCCCCCAGGAGCTGCCGGTCGACAGCAACTGGGACGACATCTACCAGCCCCCGGCAACGCCGGCAAACGCGGGCGAGGGCTATCGCGACATCGCCGACACCAACAGCGCCGCGGAGACCCTGGACGATCACCTGCGCTGGCAGTTGAACCTGACGCCCATGTCGGATTCCGACCGCCTGATCGCCACGGCGATCATCGACGCCGTCAATTCCGACGGCATGCTCGAGGCCGGAATCGACGACCTGCTGGAGAGTTTCGACCCGGCCCTGGGGATCGGCGCAAACGAAGTGGATGCCGTGCTGAAGCGCATCCAGCACTTCGACCCGGCCGGCGTCGCCGCCAGGGACATTTCGGAGTGCCTCACGCTGCAACTCCAGGCACTGGACGCTTCGACGCCCTGGCGCGACGAAGCCATGGCCGTCGTCTCGGAACACCTCGGGCTGCTCGGCGACAGGGACTTCACCACCCTCAAGCGCCGGACGCGTCTCGGTGAACCGGAACTCGCCGAGGTTTCCGCCCTGATCCAGTCCCTGAACCCGCGCCCCGGCGCCGCGCTTGCCACCGGCCCGGCCGAATACGTGATCCCCGACGTGGTGGTGCACAAGGAAAAAGACCGCTGGGTGGTCGAACTGAACCCGGAGGCGACCCCGGGGCTGCGCATCAACCAGGGCTACGCCTCGCTGGTGCGGCGAGCCGACAACAGCCGGCAGAACGCCTGGCTGAGGGACAACCTGACCGAAGCCCGCTGGTTCCTGAAGAGCCTGGAGAGCCGGCACGAGACACTGCTCAAGGTGGCGAGCAAGATCGTCGAGTTCCAGCGCCCCTTCCTGGAACACGGCGAAGAGCACATGCGGCCCCTGGTGCTGCACGACGTCGCCGACGCCGTGAGCCTGCACGAGTCGACCATTTCCCGGGTCACCAGCAGGAAGTACATGCAGACGCCCCGCGGCCTGTTCGAGCTGAAGTACTTTTTCTCAAGCCACGTGGGCACCACCGATGGCGACGAAATCTCCAGTACGGCGATCCGCGCGCTGATCAGGAAACTCCTGGCAGACGAAAATCCGAGAAAACCATTGAGCGACAGCAGGATCGCGGCAATACTGGCGGAACGTAACATCAATGTCGCGAGGCGCACCGTTGCCAAATACCGCGAATCGATGTCGATTCCATCGTCGAACCGGCGCAAGCGCCTTACGGTGCGATGCCCCGGCCCGGCGCAAAAGCGGTGACGGGGTGCAGGCTTGTTGGCCCATGCGACGCTCCGATCCGCGAACGAGAGGCCCGGCATGAACGCCGGTCTTTCACCCCCAGCATTTCCAAAGGAGGCATCCCATGCAGTTGAGCATTTCGGGACACCACATCGATGTCACGCCGGCCCTGAAGAACTACGTCACCGGCAAGCTGACCCGGCTTGAGCGGCACTACGATCAGATCACCAACATGCACGTGGTGCTGAGCGTTCAGAAGCTCGACCAGAGGGCCGAGGCGACCGCCCACGTGAGCGGCGCCGAACTGTTCGCGGACGCCACGTCCGGCGACCTTTACGCGGCAATCGACATGCTTGCCGACAAGCTCGACCGCCAGATCGTCAAGTACAAGGAGAAAGTCACCGCCCGGCGCCACGGCCGGGGTTAGCCGCGCCCGACTACGAATTGGTGCGGCTCGAGTCCGACAACAGCACATGGTGCGCATCGAAGACCTGCTCCCGCCGCAGTGCGTTCGCCGGGCCGTGTCGGCCCACAGCCGCAAGCGCAGCCTCGATTTCGCCGCGGATCTCCTCGCCGAACAGCATCCCGGCGTGGACGCGCGGCCCCTGTTCGATGCGCTCATGGAGCGGGAGCGCCTCGGCAGTACCGGCATCGGCGAGGGAGTTGCGATCCCCCACTGCCGCCTGGAGTGCCCCGGCATGATGGCGGCCTTCTTCCTGCTGGCGGAACCTGTGGACTACGATGCGCCGGACGGCAAGCCGGTAGACCTGGTTTTCGTGCTGGTGGTGCCTCCCGGGGAAAACAGCGTACACCTCGAGGTGCTGGCCACCCTCGCCACCGTATTTCGCGACCCGGCCACCCGCGAGCGCCTGCGGCAGGCCGGCAACTCCGGCGATCTCAGCGCAATTCTGTTCGACGCGGCCGCGCGTCCGTTCGGGGCCCGGGCATGAAACTGACCATCATCAGCGGCCGGTCGGGTTCCGGGAAGAGCACGGCGCTGCGCACCCTGGAAGACGCCGGTTACCACTGCGTGGACAACCTGCCCGTGGGCCTGCTGCAATCCCTCGTCGACCAGGCCCTGCGCGTTCCCATCGCCCGCAACGGCAACATGGCCGTCTGCATCGATGCGCGTACCACCGGACTCGAGCGATTTCCCGAAATCCTGAGCGCCCTGAACGATGCCGGGCTCGAGTGCGAGGTGATCTATCTGGATGCTTCGAACGCCACGCTGGTGCGCCGGGCCAGCGAAACCCGCCGCCGCCACCCGTTGACCGATGCACAGACCGACCTGCCCCAGGCAATCGAAGCGGAAACGGAACTGCTCGTCCACATCGCCGGCCTGGCCGACCTCCGCATCGATACCAGCGACTTCCTCGCCCAGCAGTTGATCGAATCGGTCCGCGACCGGGTCGTGGCACGCACACAGGCTGGCTTGAGCCTCCTGTTCCGATCCTTCGGTTTCCGTTTCGGCGTTCCGCCGGACTCCGACATGGTCTTCGACCTCCGCTGCCTGCCCAACCCCAACTGGGTGCCTGACCTGCAACCGCTTACCGGGCTCGACGAGCGGGTACGCGCCCACCTTGCCGGCGAAGCGCCCGTGGCGAACATGTTCGAAGACATTGCGGGTCACCTGCAAAGCTGGCTGCCGCGCTTCGAGGAAAACAACCGGGCATACGTGACGGTGAGTCTCGGCTGCACCGGCGGCCAGCACCGCAGCGTCTACATGGCGGACCGCCTCGGGCTGCATTTCGCCGACCGCTGCGCCAACGTGCTCGTACGCCACCGGGAACTGGGGCGACGGGCATGAGGCGCGCCGAGGTCACGCTCGTCAACCGCCTCGGCCTGCACGCCCGCGCTGCCGCGAAGCTCGTTTCCGTGGCCAGAACCTTTGCCAGCCGGATCACCCTCGAGAAAGACGGCGCCGCGGTGGACGGCAAGAGCATCATGAACATACTGCTGCTGGCCGCACCCGTGGGCAGCGTACTGGAACTGACCGTCGAGGGAGAGGACGAGGCGGAGGCGTTCGCGGCCATCGAGGCGCTCATCGCGGATCGTTTCGGCGAAGACGAGTAAACCCGCTCGCAGCAGCTTGCAACCCCGTAGCGAACCCGTAACCTTGCCGCCGGGTCCCGAGCGTCGCGGACAGTATCGAGCCATGGATTTCCAGGAACGCTTCAGCGAAGTCATCCGGTCGTACGGTGCCGGCGCACTGGACGACTCCCGCGTTCTGCTGAAGTCCCTCCGGCCCCAGGAAACCGCCAACCTGCTGGAAGCGTCGCCCCCCAAGGTGCGCGAATTTCTCTGGGACCTGATGGACGACGACACCTCCAACCAGGTGCTGTACCACCTCGCGGAGGACGTGCGCGCCGACTTCCTGGAGGGCATGGACACCGCCCAGCTCGTTGCCGCTGCCGACGATCTCGACACCGACGACCTGGCCGACCTGCTCCAGGAATTGCCGGACACCATCGCCCAACAGGTACTCGATTCCATGGGCGCGGCGGACCGGGCCCGGGTGGAAGCGGTGATGTCCTTCCCCGAGGACAGCGCCGGCGGGCTGATGAACACCGATGCCATCACGGTGCAGCCCCGCCATGCCCTGGACATCGTGCTGCGCTACCTGCGCCTGCGCAAGGTGCTGCCGGAGACCACGGATGCCCTGGTGGTGGTGAACAGCCGGGACGAGTACGTGGGCATGCTGCCCATCGCCAAGCTTCTGACTTCGGACCCGAGCGTGACCGTGCGGGAAGTAATGGATACCGATGCCCGGGCGATTCCCGTGGACCTGAATGACACCGAGGTCGCCAGGCTATTCGCCGAAGAGGACCTGGTATCCGCCCCGGTTATCGACGCGGACGGCAAGCTGGTGGGCCGGATCACCATCGACGATGTGGTCGACGTCATCATCGAGGATGCGGACGAGGCGGTACTCGCCCGGGCCGGCCTCGAACTCGACGAGGATACCTTCGCACCCATCGCCAAATCGGTCCGGCGCCGCACCATCTGGCTCGGCATCAACCTGATCACCGCCTTCGTGGCGGCAGCGGTGATCAACATCTTCGAGGAGACCATCGCCAAGGTGGTGGCGCTGGCGGTGCTCATGCCCATCGTCGCCAGCATGGGCGGAATCGCCGGCACGCAAACGCTGACCCTGGTGATCCGCGGTATCGCCCTCGGCCATGTGGGGCAAGCCAACCTGCTCTGGCTCCTGAACCGCGAATTCATCGTCGCGACAGTGAACGGCCTGTTCTGGGCGGCGCTGGTGGCCGTCACGGCCGCGGTCGCCTTCCGCGATCCCATTCTCGGCGGTGTGATCGCCGTGGCCATGGTGGTCAACATCGTGGTCGCCGCCGTTTCCGGCAGCCTGTTGCCGAGCGCGCTCAACCGGCTGTCCATCGACCCGGCCATCGCCGGCGGCGTGATTCTCACCACCATTACCGACGTGACGGGGTTCTTTGTCTTTCTGGGCCTCGCCACCTGGGCTTACGCGTGAGGACCCGTTCGGCAACCACGATTTGACAGGCCTCCGGTTCCGTCGTGGTGCTGCCTGGAGAGCAGCAGGTCCCCGGCCTGCACCTGGCGCCGGAACCGACTCTCGATCGAGGGGTCAAAATAGTGCACGGCTTGTTTTTTCCGGTGCGCAGCCGAGGCGCCGGCAGGCCGTGAACTGCCGGTGAAGCCGACGTGGAATACCGGTGACCGGCCGCGTAGAGTATCGGGATTGCAAGGGCCGAACGACCAATGACCTCAGCCTTCAGACAGGAAATAGAACGCATCGAGCAGAACGGCATCACGAAGGTGGCGTTCAGCCGATTCGACGATACGGACGTGATTCCGCTGTGGTTCGGCGAAGGTGACCTTGTTACCCCTGATTTCATCCGGGATGCGGCCAAGACCGCCCTGGACGACGGGCACACCTTCTACGTGCACACCTGCGGCCTGCCCGAGTTGCGCCTCGCCGTGAAACGCTACCTCGACCGGCTGTACGGGCTCGATATCCATCCCGACCGCGTCACGGTGCCCGGGGCCACCATGCTCGGCGTCACCATGGCCGCGCAGACGGCGCTCGGCCGCGGTGACCACGCGCTGATCGTAAGCCCCGCCTGGCCGAACATCGAGGCGGTTTTCCAGGTGACCGGCGCCGAAATCGGCCACGTCCGGCAGCGCCTCACGCCCCGGGGCTGGCGCCTGGACCTGGAAGAACTGTTCGCGGCGGTCAGGCCCAACACCAGGGCTGTCTACGTCAACTCGCCCTGCAACCCCACCGGCTGGGTCATGGCCGGGGAAGAACAGCGCCGGCTGCTCGCGTTCTGCAGGGAGCGCACCATCCTGCTCATCAGCGACGAGGTCTACCCCCGCACGGTATTCGACGGCGCCCGCGCCCCTCCTTCCTCGAGGCGGCCGACGAGAACG
>JAPOON010000043.1 GCA_026713405.1 Gammaproteobacteria bacterium | reverse complement strand
CGCCACGATGCGGATGGGTACCATGCAGCCGTGATTGAACGGAAACTGCTGCTCTGCCAGGGTGCGAATGCAGTAGTACACCGCCGACATCGTGACCGCCCAGTTGGCATTCACGCTGCCGTTCACCTGTGGGTCGGTGCCGCTGAAATCAACCTCCACGTCGGTGTCGGTCACCCGTACGGTAACGCGAATGTGCACCGGCTCCGATCCGATGCCGTCATCGTCCATCACGTCTTCAAACCGGTAAACCCCCTTGGGAACCGCTTCTATGACGTGCCGCGTCATGCGCTCCGAGTAGTTCAGCAGTTCGCCACAGTAGCGCTGCACCTCGGGCATGCCGTATTTTTCGATGACTTCATGGATGCGCCGCTCGCCGGTGCGATTGGCGGCAACCTGCGCCGTCAGATCGCCCTCCCGTTCGCGCGGCGTGCGCACGTTCGCCAGAATCAGGCGCAGCAGGTCCTGCTGGATGTGCCCGTCCTCCATGATCTTCACCGGCGGGATACGAATGCCTTCCTGGAACACCTCGGTCGACAGCGGCATCGAGCCGGGCGTCATGCCGCCCACGTCCGCGTGGTGGGCGCGGTTGGCCGCAAAGAAGGCCGGCTTGCGGTCGTTGCCGATGAATATGGGGGTCACCAGCGTGATGTCCGGCAGGTGGGTACCGCCGCCGTAGGGATCGTTCACCAGCACGCCGTCCCCGGGTGCCATGTCCACGTGCTCGATGGCGTGCAGCACGGACATCGGCATGGCCCCGAGATGAACCGGGATGTGCTCCGCCTGCGCGATCATGCGGCCCTCGGCGTCGAACAGCGCGCACGAGAAGTCCTTGCGCTCCTTGATGTTCGGCGAAAACGCCGTCCGGCACAGCGTCACGCCCATCTCTTCCGCAATGCCGCTGAGCAGGTTCTTGAAAACTTCCAGGCGAATCGGGTCGTATGTCATTTTGATCTCCGTGTGACGAAGGACCTGTGCCCGCGTCATCACCATGATTGTCGTTGGCCGCCATTCCCTGCCGAGGCAGCGGAATAACCGCCGGGGTTGGGCGGAACGGACGGGTAGCCGGTATCCGGCTCACCTTTGTCGCTGTTGCTCCAGAACCAGGTTGAAGTAGTCGTCGATGCTTGCCGTGAAGTCGTCCGGCACCACGGTGGTGGCGCTGTATTCGGTAATCAGTGCCGGGCCCGGCAGGTGTTGTCCGGGTTGCAGGCGCTGGCGGTCGTAAACCGGCGTTTGTTGCCAGCCGCTCTCGACCCACATGGGTACGGTATCGACGTGGGCGTCGCCGTCTCGCACACGGTCCGCCAACAGCAGCGGGCGGTGCGCCACCCCGGCCGGCCCCATGACGCGGATGCGCACGTTGACGATAAGCGTCGGCCGCGTGCTGTCGGCATAGCCGTAGCGGCTCTCGTGGCGGCGGTGAAACTCCTCGCTGCTGCGCTCGTTCCAGGGCACGACCAATTCGAAGGACTGTCCGGCGTAGCACATGTCCACGAAACGGCTGATCTCGATATCCTGCGGCGCCACCCCCTCCGCCCGCATGGCTTCACGACCGCGCGCCTCCAGATCCTCGAAGGCCTCGTCGGCCCGCTTGCCTGTCAGTTCCGCGGTCGGAATCAGAAGCGTGTGAGCGTATTCCTGCACATAGTCGGACACCAGCATGCCGTAGGCCGACAAAATGCCGGGGTGCGCCGGCACCAGTACGGTGGGGATGGACAGTCGCCTGGCCAGGTCCGCGGCATGCATGCCGCCGGCGCCGCCGAACGACACCAGGGCGAACTCGCGCGGGTCGTGGCCCCGTTCAACCGAGATGACGCGGATAGCGCCTTCCATATTGGCGTTGACCACCTCCAGAATGCCCTGGCACAGGGCCTCGGGGGTCAGGCCGGTGGACTCTGCAAGCTCCGATACCGCCGCCCGCGCGCGCGGCACGTCCAGCCGCATGTCGCCGCCGAGAAAACCGCCCGGGTGCAGTCGGCCCAGGTACAGGTTGGCATCGGTAACGGTGAGACCGTTGCCCTTGCCGTAGCACACCGGACCCGGATCGGCGCCGGCGCTCTGTGGGCCCACCTGCAGTGCGCCGCCCGGATCAATGCCGGCCAGCGAGCCGCCGCCCGCCCCTACCGTGTGGATATCCAGCACCGGCACCTTCACCGGACACCCCGCCACGATCGTCTCGGTGGTCGTGCGCGGCTGCTCCTCGCACAGCGACACATCCGTGGAAGTGCCGCCCATGT
>JAPOON010000042.1 GCA_026713405.1 Gammaproteobacteria bacterium | reverse complement strand
CTGTTCAACCAGATTGCGCTGCGCGGGCTCCAGCGGTTTCCCCGTGAACGCTACGAGGTTGGCCATGAGCTGCCGAACCCGGACGGGATGCTGCTGCGCAGCCACAGGCTGCAGCCCGACGAGATCGACCAAAATCTGCGTGCCGTGGCGCGTGCCGGCGCGGGGGTCAACAATGTGCCCGTCGATTACTGCACGGAACACGGAATCGTCGTATTCAATACGCCCGGAGCCAACGCCAATTCGGTGAAGGAACTGGTTCTGGCGGCGCTGCTCGTTTCTTCACGGGACCTGGTGGGCGGGATCGCCTTCGTCTCATCGCTGGAGGACGTTGGCGACCAGGCCAGGCTCGATCAACTGGTCGAAGCGGAGAAGAAACGCTTCAAGGGCCGGGAACTGTTCGGCAAGTCGCTGGGCGTGGTGGGCCTGGGCGCCATCGGCTCGCTGGTGGCCCGGGCAGCACTGGACCTCGGCATGGACGTGCTCGGCTACGACCCGGCCATATCCGTAGAGGCGGCATGGCGTTTGCCGGCCGAGGTCAAGCGCATGGAAAACCTGCCGAGCCTCTTCGCACAGTCCGACTATGTAACCCTGCATGTTCCGCTGCTCCCCGAGACGGAAGGGCTGGTCAACCGGGAGAGTTTCCGTTCGTTCCGCCGCGGCGCCGTGTTGCTGAACTTCGCGCGCGAGCCCATCGTCGACCGCGGCGCCCTGAAACAGGCACTGGACGACGGAACCCTGGCGCACTATATCGCCGATTTCCCGGTCCCCGGCCTCACCGACCATCCCCGGGTGCGGTTTACCCCCCATCTGGGCGCCAGCACCGAGGAAGCCGAAGAGAACTGCGCTGTCATGGCCGCAAACCAGCTCACCAGCTTCCTGGAAACCGGCAACATCGCCAACTCGGTCAACTTTCCCTCGGTATCGCTGGAACTTTCGGAGGGGTATCGGCTGGCCATCACCAACCTCAACGTGCCGGGCATGCTCGGCCAGATGACGTCGGTGCTGGCGCGGCGCGAGATCAACGTGGTGGACATGATCAACAAGAGCCGCGGCGGCGTGGCCTACAACCTGCTCGACGTGCAGGATGTGCCGACACCCGGGCTGATCGAGGAACTTGGCGCGATCGACACGGTCATCAACGTACGTGTGTTGAACGGTCTGACGGGGCAATGACCGAGCCCGACGAGAAAACTGCGACCGGGCACCATCGCGTCGCTTTGAAGCTCCTGCCCCTGCCGTGCGGAGTTGGAGTACCTCCCATTGATAGTGCATACTCCGGCGCAAGCACGATCAGCAATCCGGGCGCCAGGCTGCCGGGCTTCGGTGGGGCGCCCGCTGGTTCCGTGTACGGCGGCCGGACTGGGGCGGACGGTTGCCGGCGGCGCTGGTCGGCTCCTCGTCAAGACGAGGGCGCAGGGCACTTGACTGGTATCAATTAAGGAGTGATTCGATGGGGTTGGTGGACTGGCTTGGCAACGGCTTGTGGAACCTGTCCGCATGGGGCATCGTTGCGTACGTTCTGGTGGTCACCCACATCACCATCGTCATGGTAACCGTTTACCTGCACCGCTTTTCCGCACACCGTTCCGTAGACCTCCACCCGGCCCTGCAGCACTTTTTCCGCTTCTGGTCCTGGCTCACCACCGGCATGATCACCAGGGAGTGGACGGCCATTCACCGCAAGCATCACGCGGCCACGGAGACCGAGGAAGACCCGCACAGCCCCAGGATAAAGGGCTTCGGGGAAATACTCTGGAGGGGCACCGAAGCCTACCGGGAAGCGGCCAAAGACTCCGCCATCATGGAACGCTACGGGTCGGGCTGTCCGGACGACTGGCTCGAGCGCAACCTGTACACCAAGCACGCAATGCTGGGCATCATACTGATGGCGGCGGTCGACGTTGCCCTGTTCGGCCTGGTCGGCATTTCGGTCTGGGCGGTGCAGATGCTCTGGATACCCATACTCGGTGCCGGCGTAATCAACGGGGTTGGCCACTACTGGGGCTACCGCAATTTCGAATCTCCGGATGCCAGTACTAACATGGTGCCCTGGGGCATCCTGATCGGCGGCGAGGAGCTGCACAACAATCATCACACCTATCCCAACTCCGCCAGGCTGTCCCAGAAATGGTGGGAGTTCGACGTGGGCTGGATGTGGATCCGCCTGTTCCAGGCGTTCGGCCTCGCGCGGCCCCTGAGCACCGGCCCGATGGCGGAGAAGTCGCCCGGCAAGACAACCCTCGATGTGGATACCGTCTGGGCGGTGCTGAACGATCGCTTCCGCTTGATGGCCAAGTACAAGAATCATGTGGTCCGACCCCTGATCGAGCAGGAGTGCGCCAAGGTCGACCGGGCGACCGGCCGGTTGCTGCGCGCTGCGCGCAGTGCGCTCTGCCGCCACGAGGGGCTGGTGGACGAGTCGAGCAAGCGCCGCATCGACGAAGCGGTCCAGGCGAGCCATACCATCGGCACGATCTACAACCTGCGGCTCAGGCTGCAGGCGATATGGACCCAGCGGGGCGGCAATGCCGAAGAGACGCTGCACGCGCTCACCCAGTGGTGCCGCGATGCGGAGGAGACGGGAATCCAGGCATTGCGGGATTTCGTCGGTGAACTGAAGTCCTATACCGTCCCGAGCCTCGCTCGCGCATAGCCGGTAGCGAGCGTCCTGCATCGCACCGAGGGCCGCGCTACATGCGGTCGACCGTTTCTATTCCCAGTAGATCCAGCCCCGTCTTCATGGTCCGGGCCGTGCACTGGGCAAAACGCAGGCGATTCTCCCTTTCCCCCGCTTCGGCGCCGAGAATCGGGCACTGCTCGTAGAACCCCGTGAACTTCGTGGCGAGATCGTAGAGGTAGCCGCACAACAGGTGCGGGGTGCCTTCGGCGGCGACTTGGTCCAGAACTTCCTCGAAACGAACAAGTACGACGGCCAGGGCTCGCTCGGCAGGCGCCTCCGGTCTGGCCGCTCCCTCGAGCGATTCGGGGTCGATGGCGCCGCGCCGGAAAAGGCTGCGGATGCGCGCGTAGGCGTACTGCAGATAGGGCGCCGTATTGCCTTCGAAGGCCAGCATGCGGTCCCAGTCGAAGACATAGTCGCTGGTACGGTTCTTGGACAGGTCGGCGTATTTCACCGCGCCTATCCCCACGGCCCGGGCGATGGCTGCGCGCTCGGCGGCGCCTATGTCGGCGTTATGGCGCGAGACTTCGTCGAGCGCCCGGGCTTCCGCTTCGTCGAGCAGTTCCGTCAGCTTCACCACGCCGCCTTCCCGGGTACGGAACGGGCGTCCGTCCGTGGCCAGCATGTTTCCGAACGGCATGTGTTCCAGGGTGGTGGAGGGTGGTTTGAAACCCGCTGCCGCGGCAACGGCGAACACCTGGCGAAAGTGCAGAGCCTGGCGGCTGTCGGTGAAATACAGGACCCGGTCAGCGGCCAGGGTGCCGGCGCGGTGGCGTATGGCGGCCAGGTCGGTTGTCGCATACAGGTAGGCGCCGTCGGATTTCTGGACGATCACCGGCAGTTCGCTCTTCGTTTCGGGTAGAAACACGCACTGGGCGCCTTCCGACTCGGTGAGCAGGCCCTTGCCGTCGAGTGCGGCGACGACGGCCGGCAACCCGTCGTTGTAGGCGCTCTCGGCCATGACGTCGGCGCGCGTCAGGCTCGTGCCCAGCCGCTCGTAGAGCGCCTGGCAGTGGTCCAGCGAAACCTCGATGAACTGCCGCCAGCGGGTACGCGCGGCCTCGTCGCCGGACTGCAGGGAAACCACCATGGCACGGCTCGCGTCCGCGAACCGCGGGTCTGCATCGAAACGCGACTTGGCGGCCCGGTAGAATTCCTCCAGGTCTGCCAGCACGCTGGAATCGCCCCCGGTTTCGTTCAGGTGGGCGAGCAGCATCCCGAACTGCGTACCCCAATCGCCCACGTGATTCTGCCGGATCACCCGATGACCGAGCGCTTCGAGAATGCGTGCGACCGCATCGCCGATGATGGTGCTGCGCAGGTGCCCGACGTGCATCTCCTTGGCGAGATTCGGGCTGGAATAGTCCACCACCACGGTCTGCGCTTCGGCGGTGGGCTCGATCAGGGGCGCGTTGACGTTGAGGTGCCGGGCGAGAAAGGCATCGTGCAAGCGGATGTTCAGGAAACCGGGGCCGGCGATTTCGACGGACTCGGCCACATCGTCGGCGTCGAGCGCAGCGAGCACCCTTGCGGCCAGCGCGCGCGGATTCGTCCGGTTGCGTTTTGCGGCCGCCATGATGCCGTCGGCCTGGTAGTGGCCGAACTCGGGCTTCGAGGCGGTGTGAACCAGCGGCGGGGCGGGGGTTCCGCATTCGGCCAGTGCCCGCTTGAGCCGCGCTGACAGCAGGCGACGAGGGTTCATTGCAGGGAGGCGCCGGGAATTACAGGGGCGAGACCCGTTCGGCCTGCAGCCCCTTGTCGCGCTGGGCTACCTGGAAGCTCACCTTCTGGCCGTCGCGAAGACCGGGGCGGCGGTTGTCCTCGCCGACCTGGATGTGGCGCTGGTGAACGAAAATCTCCTCGCCGGACTCCCGGATGATGAAGCCGAAGCCCTTGGTGCGATTGAACCACTTGACGGTACCTTCCTCGAGCTTGCCGGGCGCCTGCGATGAACGGTTGCGCTGGCGCGGCTGCCTGCGCCGGCGGGCCGGGGCCTTCCGCGGCGCAACGCGCAGGTTGAACCAGCCGTTGACCGCGAGCGCCAGGAAAACGGTCAGCAGGAGCGCCAGTTCGTTGTCGGGGAAGAGCCTCGTTGACAGTTGGGTAACCAGGGCAGCAAGCAGCAGTGCGCTTGCCAGGATGACGATATAAGTGCGCATCAGTGAAGTCCAGGTAATGGGTGGTGGAAAGGGACGAGTGCCGCGGAGTCTAACATGGGGGTTTTGGCGCTTCAGTCGAGCACACCGAGCCCTTGCCGGGTGACCAGGGGAGCCTCTCCCGTCAGGTCCACCACCGTGGTCGGCACGACGCCGCAACTCCCGCCGTCGATAATGAGGTCGACGGTATTTTCCAGGACATCGCGGATTTCCTGTGCATCGGTAAGCGCCGTGTCGTGACCGGGCAGGCGCATGGTAGTGGTCATCATCGGCTGGCCGAGGTTTTCCAGCAGTTCCCTCGCAACTGCGTTGCCCGGAATCCGTAAACCGATGGTCCGGCGCCTGGGGTGCACCAGCCGGCGCGGGACCTCGCGGCTTGCCTGCAGCAGGAACGTGAACGGGCCGGGGGTCAGCCGGCGCAGGACCCGGTAGTTGGCGTTGTCGACCCGGGCGTAAGCCGACACCTCCGACAGGTCGCGGCAGGTCAGGGTGAAATGATGTTGCTTGTCCAGCCGGCGCACCTGGCGGATTCGGTCGAGCGCCGCCTTGTCGCCGATATGGCAGCCGAGGGCGTAAGTGGTGTCGGTGGGATAGACCACGAGCCCGCCCTTTTCGAGTATCCCGGCGGCCCGACTCAGCAAACGCTGCTGGGGGTGGGAAGCGTGAATGACGAAGTACTGGCTCATCGAGTCTGTCGTGGTTGACCATCATTTCCGGAGCGCGGATGTTAACCGATCCGGGTTAGCCACTGCGGGTGAATATTGCTAGTGTGCGGGTTCTCCACCCGACGCAGAGACACCGATGCAGCAGTTGCTGGATTTTCTCCCCATCGTGGTATTCACCGCCGTTTTCTTCGCCTCGGACATCTATTGGGCGACCGGTGCGCTGATGGCGTCGGTGACGCTGCAGGTCGTGATCTACAAGCTCGTGGGGAGACCGGTCGGCCGCGAGTTGAAGTTCACCTTCTGGGCGAGCATGGCGTTCGGTGGATTGACGCTGCTACTGCGCGACGAAACCTTCATTCAGTGGAAACCCACGGTGGTCAACTGGCTGCTGGCGGCATCGTTGATTGGCAGCCACTTCATGCGCACCAACCTTATCCGGAAAGTGATGGGCGGCCAGCTCACATTGCCGGACCCCGTCTGGGTCCGGCTGAATTTCGGCTGGGCGGCCGGTTTCCTGTTTGCCGGCGCCCTGAACCTGGTGGTGGCTTACAATTTTTCGATGGAATTCTGGGTCACCTACAAACTCGTCGGCGGCTTGGGGCTCACCTTCTCCTATATCGCCATCACCCTGCTCTACCTGCACAGGCTGGGCCTCCTGGAGCAAGTGGCGGAAACCCCGGCTGCCGGCAAGTCCGCGACTGCCGCCGCTGAAATCGCGGCGGATGAGCGCGCCCGGGAAATGCGGTGACATGCGGCTGAGCGTCAATCTCAACAAGGTGGCCCTGGTGCGCAATTCCCGCGGCGGCGACAGCCCGAACGTGGTCGAGGCCGCGAGAACCGTCCTGGCCGCCGGTGCCGGGGGCATTACCGTGCACCCGCGGCCGGACCAGCGCCACGCCCGCCCCGATGATGTATTCGCGCTCGCCGGGCTGCTCAAGGACTATCCGGATATCGAGTTCAACATCGAAGGCAATCCGTATGCGGGGCCGCGGGACAACGGCTATCCGGGTTTCGATGCGCTCATTGAAGAAGCCCGCCCGCACCAGGCGACCCTGGTGCCGGACAGCGACAGTCAACTCACCTCGGATCACGGGTTCGACCTGAGCGGCGACAACGCGGCCCTGATCGAAAAGATTCGCCGTTACCAGGCCGTCGGGGCCCGGGTAAGCCTGTTCATGGACCCCGACCCGGAGCAGATCGACCGGGTGCCGGCGACGGGGGCAGACCGAATCGAGCTGTATACGGGCCCGTTCGCCGAGACGGTGGCGCGGCGTGGCCCGGGCCATGGGGCGAGCCTCGCTTCTTTCGAGCTTTATCGGGAGGCCTCCCGCCATGCGGTCCGGCTGGGTCTCGGCGTCAATGCGGGCCATGACCTTGACCTGGACAACCTGCCGCTGTTTTCGCAGATCGTCGAGGTCGCGGAAGTTTCTATCGGTCACGCCCTGATCTCCACTGCACTCGATCGCGGGCTGACGGCGACCGTAAGGGCGTTTCTGGCAGCGATCGAAGCCTGATCGGCCGATGCAGCCTGTCGGCCGAGGGCGATTTCCGACCGTGCGAAATCGCGTAGAATGCGCGCCATGAAAAAACCCACCTCCGGCCGGCTGGCCGCACTGGCCGCATTGATCGCGCTCTCCGCTTCCGCCTCCGCCGACGAGCCGGCGCCCGTCGTGCGGCTGGAAACCAGCGCGGGCGACATCGACATCGAACTCTTCCCGTCGGAATCGCCGCAGACCGTCGACAACTTCCTGCGCCTGGTGGACGAGAACTTCTACGACGGGCTGATCTTTCACCGGGTGATTGCCGGTTTCATGATTCAGGTGGGGGGCTACGACGGGGCCATGATCTACCGGAAAGCCCCGCGCACCGTGGTGAACGAGTCCTCGAACGGGCTGTCCAACACGCGCGGCACACTCGCCATGGCGCGCACCTCGGACCCGGATTCCGCCGACGCCCAGTTCTTCATCAACGTCAAGGACAACGCCTATCTCGATGCCAGGGGCGGGCAGCCGGGCTACACCGTGTTCGGCAAGGTGATCGCGGGCATGGAAGCCGTGACGGAGGTGGAGTTGAGCGAGACGCACCGGCGCAAGGGCATGGCCGATGTGCCGGTCGAGAATATCGTCATACAGACCGCCACGCGCCTGCGTTAGCCGCACCTATTCGTGAATGAGCGTAGCGAGGTTGGCAAGAGTAGTGAAAACGGTGGGTGGCGCGGACGCGTGCTTTGGCACGTTGAGCACGCGGCGGGAGCACGCCCAGCGTTTTCGCTGCTATTGACGACCGCAGTAGCTTATTCATGAATAGGTCCGGCTGGAGGCAGGGTAGTCTGCGCGGAGTGCGAGGAGTGACGGCAGGGAGTACAGTGGCCTGGTGAATCTCACCCAGAAGCAGTG